>USSR01000289.1 GCA_900557355.1 uncultured Bacteroides sp. | reverse complement strand
AATACCCAGACTAATCATCGTATTAAAGGATTCGGGAGGCTTTCGGTGGTTCTCATTTAGGGAAAGTAAGAATAAAACAGCTTCCTTTCCCTATTTCTGATTTTACGTTAATACTTCCGTCATGCAAAGTCATGATCTGTTTGCACAGGCTCAATCCGATGCCCGAACCGGATGTTTTGGTGGTGAAGAAAGGAACGAAAATCTTGTCCAAAACATCTGTTAGAATTCCCTCGCCATTATCAGATATTGTTAATGTCGGGTTGTCTTTAGAGAAAAACTTTATCTGTATCTCTTTATCTATTTTTCGCTCGCATGTTTCGCGGGCGTTTTTTAACAAGTTGATAAGCACTTGCTCTATCTGTGCCCGGTCTACATATAAAAATAAATCAGATGCAGGCATTTCGAAATGAATATACTCTTCCGGGAATAATTTCTTTAAGTCCATAAACAATTCTGCAACAGATACTTTAGTACGGACAGGTATCGGAATTCGTGTCAGTCGCCGGTAATTCTCCACAAATCCTAGTAATCCCTTACTTCTTCTGTGAATAGTCTGCATAGCTTGCAACATAGCAGAATACTCCTTTTCTCCGAGTGATTCGGGGATTCCCCTTTCACTTAACGTTTCCGAAAGAGAAATAATAGGAGTGATGGAGTTCATGATTTCGTGTGTTAATACACGAATCAGCTTTTGCCAGGCCTCCATTTCATTACGTTCCAGTACAGAATGAATATTCTTCAGACTGATTAACCGCTGTTTCTTCCCCTGTGTAGCAAATGTGGTGCAGGAAATAGCCATTTCCAGAACGATACCATTCTGCTCGATGCGGATCATGGACATATCATTGCTGATAGAAGCCTCCTGAAGTACGTCCGGTAGTTGTGATATTTGCCCCAGATGGGCCACTGCAGCCTGATTCATCCATTCAATGTGCCCGGAAGCATCGGTTACGAGTACGACAGTATCTACTTTATTTAATAAACTCTCGTAATACTGATGCTTGACTTCCTCTGCCAATAACTTTCCCCGAAAGTCCTTCAATGCATTAGAAAGCTCCTGTGCCCACTCATCCATCATCTTATTTTTGAAAGGCGGATGAAGATTCTGCGTCATATCGTTGTAGCGAAGTCCATCCGTCAATCGTCGTAACAAGGTGATTTGCTTGAACTGTATTCGGTAGAGATGCATACCGGCACCTATCAAAAAGAGAATACAGACGGTAGTGCTGAACCATAACTGTCTTTGATACAGCAGACAACTGCCGATAGAAAGCAGAAAAATAATTAAGATGTGCAATGCTACTTTGAACTCAAATCGTTTCATAAGCCTAATTTTTCAAGTTTGCGATACAATGCAAAACGGGTAATCCCTAAATATTCGGCAGCACGGGAGATGTTTCCGTCGCTGATCCGGAGCGCTTTCTCAATGGCCTGCCGTTCCAGTTGTTCGAGATTCAGTACCATTTCTTCGTCCTTTTTCTGTTTAGGTGTCGCATGAAAAAGGAAGTTTTCAGGTTTTAGCATGGAGCCGTCTCCCAAGATTACAGCACGTTCTATCGTATGTTGAAGTTCTCTCACATTTCCAGGCCATGCATATTTCAGCAGTTTGTTTTTGGCTTCCCGTGTCAGTCCGTGCATTTCTTTTTTATATTTGCGGGCATAATGGTTCAGAAAGTGTTCGGCAAGCAGGATGATGTCATTGCCGCGTTCACGGAGTGGAGGTATATGTATTTCAATCGTGTTGATACGATATAATAAGTCCTGACGGAAATTCCCGTCTTCCACCATCTGACGGATATCAGCATTGGTGGCACATATTAAACGGACGTCGATGGGAATGGTTTGCGTACTTCCCAAACGACTGATTTGCCTTTTTTCGATAGCAGTCAGTAATTTAGACTGCATAGGAAGTGAAAGATTGCCAATTTCATCCAAAAACAAAGTCCCGTTGGTCGCCACTTCCATTCGTCCCGCTTTTGATTTCTTGGCATCGGTGAAAGCGCCTTTTTCGAAACCGAACAGTTCACTCTCAAACAATTGTTCGGGTATACTTCCCAGGTCAATCGTGACAAAAGGTTTGCCGTATCGTGGAGAACAACGATATAATAGTCGGGCAATCACATCCTTTCCCGTACCGTTTTCTCCGAGAATCAGTATATTGGCATCCGTATTACTTAGTTTATTTATCGTGGCAAACACTTCCTGCATGGCCGGTGACTCTCCAATAATATCATTTTCCGAAGCATTTTGCCCGCTAAGAATTTCTACTTGCTCTTTCAGCATGTTGACTTCCTGCTGTGACTGACGCAGTCGCATACCCGAAGTAAGCGTAGCCAGCAATTTATCCTTTTCCCAAGGCTTGGGAATAAAATCGGTAGCACCGGCTTTGATGGCCCGGACGGCCTTGTCCGTATCCGCATAGGCAGTCATAAAAATAACAATAGCTTGTGGGTCAAGCTGCAATATCTGCTTCAGACTTTCAAATCCCTCTTGTCCGCTGATGGCATCCCGGCTGAAATTCATGTCCAATAAGATAAGATCGGGATGAAAGGTGGTCATGAAATGCTCGATCCGATCGGGGGTAGTAGCCACCTTTATTTTCTCCGTATACGGTTCCAGTAGGAGGTTGAGGGCAAAGAGCACGTCCTCGTTATCATCTACTATGAGTATCTTTCCTAATTTGTTGACTTCTTCCATATCTTCTATCCATTTAAACTCCGGGAGCAAAGATATGGATAAATCTCATGTGTTGTGTGTGCGATTGCGCACTAATTTTGTGCGTATATGCACACTGAATGAATGAAAGGAATATTACTATATTATTGAATGATAACTGTTTATCTGAATGGCACATCTTTTGAATGATAAATAACAAATATAACCAACGAATGAATCTGAAATTAATCTTCATATCTCTCGGACTATTGTTGACAGAACTATTGACTGCTCAAGATCAAACCACAGAGCTGTCATTGAAGCAAGTCATAGAGATTGCCCGTATGGAATCTCCCGATGCACAGACGGCACGCCACAGTTTCCGTTCTGCGTATTGGAACTATAAATATTATCGTGCCAATTATCTGCCGTCTTTAAGCCTGACATCCGATCCGAATCTGAACCGTGCCATTAACAAGATAACGATGGGAGACGGTTCGGTAAAGTTTGTCGAACAAAATCTATTGAATACAGATTTAACCCTGAATCTTTCACAGAACTTATCCTGGACCGGTGGCTCTTTCTTTCTCGAAACCTCCGCTCAACGCATGGATCTGTTCAGCGAACATAAATACTCATGGCAGACTTCCCCCATAATGATCGGTTATCGCCAGTCTCTTTTTGGCTACAATAGTTTGAAATGGGATAGACGGATAGAGCCCGTGCGCTATCAGGAGGCAAAGAAAAGCTACGTAGAGACGCTTGAACTCGTATCAGCCAATGCGATTAATAAATTCTTTGCCTTGGCCACCGCCCAGAGCGATTACGATATTGCTTCCTTTAATTACGCCAATGCCGATACACTTTACCGTTATGCGCAAGGCCGCTATAACATAGGTACCATCACAGAAAATGAAATGCTGCAACTGGAACTTAACCGTTTGACGGAAGAGACAAACCGCATGAATGCCCTTATTGAAATGGATAATTGTATGCAGGAACTCCGTTCCTATCTTGGTATTCACGAAGATCGGGAATTACGTGTCCTTGTCAGTCCTCAAATTCCGGATTTCAGTGTGAACCTGAATGAAGCACTGGCACTGGCTTACGAAAACAGTCCGGATATACAGACGATGGAAAGGCGGAAACTGGAAAGTGAGAGTGCTGTGGCGAAAGCCCGCGCCAATGCCGGCCTGAAAGCAGATATCTATCTCCGTTTCGGATTGACGCAGACTGCTGACAAACTGCCCGACGCTTATCGAAATTTGTTGGACCAGCAATACGTAAGTATCGGCATTTCTCTTCCTATCCTAGACTGGGGACGTGGAAAAGGACAGGTGCGAGTAGCCCGTTCCAATCGTGATCTGGTTTACACACAAGTCGAACAGAGCCGGACGGACTTTGAACTGAACGTTCGTAAACTCGTCAAACAATTCAATCTGCAAACGCAACGTGTCCGGATCGCTGCCCGCACGGATGAGACAGCCCAACGAAGAAGTGAAGTGGCCCGCAAACTCTATCTATTAGGTAAATCTACCATTCTTGACTTGAATGCCTCTATTTCAGAGAAAGACAGTGCTCGCCGTAACTATATTTCGGCTTTATATAATTATTGGAGTTTATATTATACACTCCGTAGCATGACACTATATGATTTTGAGCGAAATACGATACTGACAGAAGACTACCATCTTCTGATTGAATAGAGAACAACGAAAAGTCAGTAAAGAATAGTGATGGAACCCTAATTAATAGAAACTTGTAAAACACCAGATAATCTCATGGATATAAAATTAGAAAAGAAACCGTGGTACATTCGTTACAGATACTATCTGATAGGAGGGCTTTTATTTGCCGCCTTTTTGATTTATGTGATTACTTTGTCTTTAGGTCCCAGAAAACTACGGATAGATGCCGAAAATATACAGATTGCAGAAGTGAAAGAGTCTGATTTCATGGAATATGTAGATGTGGAAGGGCTCATTCAGCCTATACTGACCATCAAGATCAATACTCGTGAAACTGGAAGCGTGGAAAGGATTGTCGGTGAAGAGGGAAGTTTGCTTCAGCAGGGAGACACCATTCTTATTCTTTCCAATCCCGATTTGCTCCGCAATATTGAAGACCAGCGTGACGAATGGGAAAAGCAAATGATTACCTATCAGGAGCAGGAGATTGAAATGGAACAAAAAAGTCTGAACTTGAAACAGCAAGCCCTGACAAATAGCTACGAATTGGAACGCCTGAAAAAAAGCATCGCTCTCGACCGCGAAGAATTTCAGATGGGAGTGAAGAGTAAGGCGCAGTTGCAGGTAGCTGAAGATGAATATTGTTACAAACAGAAAAACGCAGCCCTGCAACAAGAGAGCTTGCGACATGATTCTGCTGTCACGATGATACGTAAGGAATTGATTCGTAACGACCGGGAGCGGGAACGGAAAAAGTACGAACGTACTCGCGAACGACTGAATAGCTTGGTGGTCACAGCTCCACTGAAAGGTCAGCTTAGTTTCGTAAAGGTCACTCCGGGGCAGCAGGTTTCCTCCGGTGAAAGCATTGCTGAAATAAAAGTGCTCGATCAATACAAAATCCATACTTCACTTAGCGAATATTATATCGACCGGATCACCACCGGACTACCGGCTACCGTGAACTATCAAGGAAACAAATATCCGCTGAAAATAACAAAAGTGGTTCCCGAAGTGAAAGATCGTATGTTTGATATTGATCTTATTTTTACCGGAGATATGCCCGATAATGTAAGAGTCGGCAAGAGCTTCCGGGTACAGATTGAATTGGGACAGCCGGAGCAAGCGCTCATTATTCCGCGAGGCAACTTCTATCAGTTTACAGGCGGACAATGGATTTATAAGGTAAATGCATCAAAGACAAAAGCAGTTCGCGTGCCATTGAATATTGGTCGACAGAATCCGCAACAATATGAAATAGTAGAAGGTTTACAGCCGGGAGATTGGGTTATTACCACCGGATATGATACCTTTGGCGATGCGGAAGAATTGATCTTGAAATGAATGAAAAATAACAAATAGATAAAACATGAAAACATTGTACTATGCGATACGCTTTTTGTTGCGTACAAAATCATATACTATTATTAATTTGCTCGGGTTAGCCTTTAGTTTAGCTTGTTGCATTATTTTGCTTCGTTATATTCATCGTGAGCTTACAGTAGACACACATTGCATTGATCGTAATCAAGTGTATGGTGTACAGACAACGTTTGAAGGAAATCGGGTATTAAGTGTGGCTGAAATAGGGAGCCGGGATAGTGTTTACATTGATAATAGTGGCATAGTGACGCGTTCACGCATCGTGTTGCTCGAAAATGATTATTTGACCTATCAGTCAAATCGTATTCCTGTTCAAGCTATGGCAGCAGATAGTGCTTATTTTGAACTTTTCCCTTACCGTGTGTTACAAGGTTCAGTGTCCTTGGAAGATCCGGCGTCAGTTTTGTTAATGGAGGGTTTTGCTAAAAAACTTTTCGGCAAAGAAAATCCTATTGGCAAGATTCTCACTTATTCGAATGGAAAGGAGATTAGGGTGACAGGCATATTAGAGGAACCAATTAATAAGCGGATGTTTAATTTTGACTTGGTCCTCTCTTCAAAACTATCATCATTATGGGAGCGTATGCCTTTGGATTTTATCCGTTTCACTTCAGAAACGGAAGTAATGAAAGCCAATAAGGCCGGGAGTTATCCCCGGTTTATCAATCAGGATGCTCGTAGCGGGGATAGTCGGAAATACACTTTCTCTCTAGTTCCTATAAGTGATATGTATTGGGATCGGGCTTTAATTGGTCGATCCGGACCAGATATGCTAGTTAGCGGAAACCGTTCCCAACTATTTATTTTAGGAGGAATTTGCCTGTTGATATTACTTGCAGGTGTGATGAATTTCATCAATCTTTATCTGGTATTGATGGTGAAACGAGGTAAGGTGTATAGCTTGCGGAAAGTTTTTGGAGCTGATAGAAAAGCGTTGTTTAAGCAAATATTCATAGAAAACTTTTTATTGATCGCTGCTTCCATGATAGTAGCCTGGCTCATTGTAGAGGTGACAAATATTCCTGTATCATCCATGTTTGGCAGTCAGCTGATGTATACTGCATTTGATGGGATATTATCATTCTCTATTTTGTTGTTTTTGCCTCTGTTAGTATCTATTTATGCGTTTGTGCAGTGCCAACGTTCTTTGTTGGCTGTTTCAATCCGGAAGGTAGGTACAGATAACCATTCGGTTCGTTTACGTATGATCTTTCTTTTTCTGCAATATATGATTACTTTCCTGTTAGTGGTATTATCAATCTATTTCAGCAAGCAACTGAATTTTATGTTACATACCGATCCTGGTTTTCGTGTAGAGTCTGTAATTCAAGCAAACTTGATATATGAATCACGAGATTTCGCAGTTTACACTATGGAGACTATCAAACAACGGCAAGAGAGGATTACTGAAATAGACCAACTCATGAAGAGTTGTCCGGATATTCAGTATTGGACGACGGGACATTCATCTATTTTGGGAGACTATTATTCTACAAACTTTCAAAGTGTAAAAGGAGAAACAGTTGCGTTGTTGCAATCTTATGTTACTCCTGATTTCTTTAAAGTTTTCAATCTTGCGTTTGTGGATGGAAGTCTGCCGGAAATGGATGAAGACTCAAGAAATAGAGTGGCCGTTGTAAATCGTGCGGCATTGAAAGCCTTAGGATATACGCAATGTGAGGGAGCTATGCTGGTTGATGAAATGATGAAAAGAAACGTCCCGGATTTTCCGGCTCAACCTATTGTTGCTGTAATAGACGATTATTATGACGGACATATTAGTACAGGTGTCCATCCGATGGTCTTTATGGTTGGTAGTCAATTAGACGGTGATTTATATCAGATATATTGCCACTCCGGCAAAGAACAGGCAGTTATTGACTATTTGAAAAGTATTCAAAAGAAAGTGTATGGTACAGAGGATTTTAAATATTCTTTGTTGAAGGACGATGTGGCTGAACTTTATAAAAATGATCGCCAGATAGCTTCTGTTTATGCTCTTTTCGCTTGTATAGCTATTGTAATAGTTTGTCTTGGCTTGTTTGGTATTTCATTATTTGACATTAGGCAGCGTTCCCATGAGGTTGCAATTCGCAAAGTGAATGGAGCATCACTGAAAGATTTATATCTTTTACTAGGACGCAAGTATCTTGTCATATTAGGTGGGGCTTTTGCAGTAGCTCTTCCATTATCCTGGTATCTGATATATGAATACACAAAGGATTTTGTAGTGAAAGCTCCTATAGGTATAGGAATCTTTTTGATAGCTTTGTTATTGGTTGGTGGTATTTCTTTAGGGACTCTATTCTGGCAAATAAACAAGATTGCGCATATTGATCCTGCTAAAATTATAAAAACTGAATGAATCTAAGATATTATGATAAAACACTATTTCAAAGTAGCATTTAGAAACTTGTGGAAGTACAAGGCACAGAATG
>USSR01000288.1 GCA_900557355.1 uncultured Bacteroides sp. | reverse complement strand
CATGTTCATCAACCAGATGATTCCCGACCGGGAAGGGAATGTATGGGCATTGCTTTATAACAGTCCCAACAGCATCGAAAAGATAAATCCCCGTACCGGCGAAGTCACCCATATTGCCGCCGGTGAACTGAAAGGCGAGCGTACTCCCAACTTTATCCTTTGTGCCCAGGACGGCTACATCTGGATAGGCTTCCCCGGCGGGGTGATGCGTGTGACCCCGGAGAACGACAGTATCCGTATGCTGCCTTTTGATGCTTACAATCATTATGAAGTGCTTTCCATGGCCGAAGCCGACGGTCGCATTTGGATATCTACCACGGATGGTTTCTGGGTAGCCGACCAACAAACCCTGGAAGTGCGCCGACTGAATATCACCGACAAGCGTTTCACCAGCATGTTCTTTGATAAGACAAGCGGAGAACTCTATCTGGGCACCGCAGACGGTTTTGCCATCTCCTCACCCGAGGCCTTGCTGGCGGAACACCTTGAACAGCCTTTGATATTGACCGCCCTTTATGTCAACAACCAACTTTACCAGTCTGGGGCGGGGCAGGCGCTTGATGCAGTGCAATCCGCACAAAGCATCCGTTACTCACAGCGTATAAATCTGGACTACGACCAGAACAATCTTGCTTTTGAACTTTCCGACCTGCCTTATTCCCTTGAAGAGAAAAGCAAACTGTTGTATCGCCTGGAAGGTGTGGACCGTGAATGGAACTTGTTGAAATCGAATACGAACCGGATTACTTACAACAATCTGAACTACGGTGACTACCGCCTGATCTTGAGTAAGCTGGATGCGCATGGCAAGCCGTCCGAAAAGACGTATGCATTGGACATCCACATCATTCCGCCCTGGTACTACACCCCGTGGGCAAAGGCCGTTTATGTCTTGCTGTGCCTTGTCCTGATACTCTGGACAATCAACTTCTTTCGTGTGAAGAACCGTCTGAAACTGGAGCGTCTGGAAAAAGAGAAAATCCTGGAGCAGTCTCAGGCTAAGATGGAGTTCTTTACGAATCTCTCCCACGACCTGAAAACTCCGTTGAGCATGATTATCGCGCCTATCAGCAAGTTGCTGCCCGGCATCAAGGATCAGCAGGAGAAGAAACAACTGGAACAGGTGCATCGCAATGCCATGAAGTTGAATTCGCTTATCCATCAGGGGCTGGACTTCAACCGGGTGGATAGTGGAAACAATACATTACTGATACTTTCTCAAATCGAACTGGTGTCTTTTGCGCGTGGCTTATTCACCTTGTATGCAGAGGAGAAGGCGAAAGAGAAGAAGCTGACTTTCCATTTCCATGCCGACCGTGAAAAGATATACATACAGATGGATGCCATAAAACTGGAATCTATCTTGGATAATCTTTTATCCAATGCCGTGAAGTATACTCCGGAAGAGGGTGAGATAACGCTTCGTTTGCAGGCTTCTGATAAAGAAGTGCATATCTCTGTATCCGATACAGGTATCGGTGTTCCCCGTCAGGATCAACCGTATGTTTTTCAGCGTTTCTTCCAGTCTCCCAAGACGGCAGGCACGAAGGAGGGAACAGGTATCGGCCTGTATTTGGTAAAGACTTATACGGAACTGCATGGTGGTAAAGTTCAGCTTTCTTCAGAAGAGAATAAAGGTACTGCCATTACGCTGACCCTTCCGGTGATTGCTATGGAACAGCCTGTCGTAGAGGTCTCTCCGGAAATTGTATCTTCTGATATCGAACCTGTCGCTGCCGGAGTTACAGTTGTGGTTCCAGATACAGATACGCCCGCTCCGGATGCTCCATTGCTTCTGATTGTGGATGATACTCCGGAGGTTTCAGAGTTTATTTATCAGATACTGCATACTAAATATCGTTGCCGTTTGGCGGAAAATGGTAAGATAGGTGTGGAACTTACCCTGGAATTAATGCCCGATCTGATTATTGCTGATGTCATGATGCCCGTAATGGATGGTCTTGAAATGGTGCGTCATATCAAGAAGCATATTCCTACATCCACTATTCCCATCATCTTGCTGACGGCGAAAAGTGATAAGGAAACGGAGCTTGAAAGTATTCAGCTGCATATAGATGCTTTCATTCCTAAACCCTTTGAACCGGATATTTTGCTTTCGCGTGTGGAGCAATTATTACATAGCCGGGAGACGCATGAGGCGAAAGCCCGCATGGAAGTTCTTTCCACCCCGAAAGAGATAGAGGCGGTTTCTTATGATGAGAAGTTCCTGGCAAATGTAATTCATCTGATTGAAGAACACATCTCAGACTCCGAACTGAATGTGAATGCCCTTTGCGAATGGACTGATATCAATAACAAGCAGATGTATCGCAAGATAAAGCAACTGACGGGCATGACACCTGTGGAATACATTAAGTCTATCCGCATGAAAAAGGCGGCTATGCTGCTGAAACAGCAGAAGTTTACTGTGGCCGAAGTGATGTATATGGTTGGTTTCTCCAATCATTCCTATTTTTCTAAATGCTTTCAGGCTGAGTTTGGGATGACGCCGAAGCAATACGTTTAGTTCAGCCTTATAATTCTTTGCCAATAAGGTGACAACAGTTTGCCAGTAAGGTGGCAAGGAATTGGCACAATTAAGTGTTCAGGAATACTTCTGCTCCTAATAGATTATTAAAGTAAGTGGCATTCCGTTCATCCTCAAGTCCTCCATCGAGGGTGAACAGTAGTTGGTATCTGGTTTGTGTATTCGCCATTCCCACAACTACGGAAATTACTGATTGTTTTTCGGGAAATTGAACCAATGTGACTCCCTGCACCATTCCATCGGAATATTCGCTTGCTGCAAAAGCATTGTACACGGCATTGGGCACTTCGTCCATTGTTCCCCAGTCAATCTGTCTCATTTCCCATTGTGCTTCAGAGTTGAACCAGACCTTTGTGTCGAACCCATTCTGTATAAAGTCCGCTACATAGTAAGTCTCATCCCGTGACCAGGCAACATCCTTGGCGGCGGGATACATTTTTTTTAGTGCTGTCTGTACATTGACAGGCGCATAATCGGCCAGAGCCGGAACTGATGTCAGGAGCATCAGAAGCAGGAAAGAATACGTCAACTTTTTCATTGTTCCTTCATTAGATTGTTATCGTTCCGAAGAGAACAACGGGTAGGGAGTTTTGTTTAGTTATCAGGGACACTATCCAGTGGAAGTATAAACAGGAAACGTGCTCCTTTGGTGTAACTCTTATCCAGTTTCACTTCACCTTTCAGGCGCGCGGCAATGATGGAACAGATATTCAGTCCGAGTCCTGTGCCCTGTTTAAATTCATCCAGTTTGCTGAACCGGTCGAAAACATAATCTGCCTGGTCTGCCGGAACTCCCGGACCGGTATCTGTAACGGAGAAGGTTATCTTTCCCGGATTCTCTGTGAGAGAGCAGTGGAGGTGAATTTCCCCCCGTACCGTGTGTTTCTCCGCATTGGTCAGGAAATTGATAAGTACCTGTTGCAGCCGTTCTTTATCCGTCACAAACAAGAAGTCATTCGGTGCGTCGGAAGTGAAATAGGACTTCACTTCTTTCGGATTACGATGCACAACAGAAGCCATTGCTATCTGGCATAACTCATTACAACGATGAGGCGCCAGATGCATGGTGTATTTACCACTTTCCAAACTGGCAAGGTCGAGGACATCATTAATTAGCGTAGTCAGTAACTCGGAATTCTGCTGGATAAGCATGCTGAACTCTGCTTTCTCTTCCTCGTCTACCTCCATATCCGGAGTGGATAAAACTTGTGAGAATCCGACTATGGCATTGAGCGGTGTACGTATCTCGTGGCTCATATTCTGTATAAAGAAGCTTTTCATCCGGTCCGATTCCTCGGCATGGTCGCGTGCAACGGTGAGCTCTTCATTTTTCTCCTGTAGGATAGCCATTGTTCTACGGCGTCTGTACAGGTAGAATATCAGGAAGCAGGTGAAAAGAAACAAGAACGAAAGTACGAGACTGAGAGTTACGATGTAATGTTGAGAAGCACTTTGCTGCTCTTTTAAGATGGCTTTCTGTTTTTCCGCTTCTACATTGAGACGTGCCAGTTCCAGGTTCCGGTTCTTCAATACCAATTTGCTGTTCTCAGCATTTATCTTTTCCAGTTCAGATTGTGACTTAGTCCGCTCCAGTTCCAATTGGGTATTCTTTAAGTTGAGTGCTGCATTCTTATATTCCAAGGCCTTGGCATCCAATTTCATGCGTTCGTTGCCTATCTGTGCATTCAGTTCAGCGATGTCTGTAGATTGTACCAGACGGTTGATTGAATCTTGGTGCTTGTGAATCAACTTATTATATGTATAAGCCTTTTCATAGTCTCCTGATTTCAGATATAATACATGGAGTATCTGGTAAACCTGCAACGGGCTTCCTATCGAATCAGCTGCTATATACGCCTGATCATATTTTTTATCCAGAATAAGCTTACAGATACGTAAACGCAACAAAGCTGATTTGCGGATAACACCATATTGTTCGACTAGTTGCAGGCATTCTTCATAGCAAGTGTTAAAGTCATCGATCAGGTCCATGCTATACAGAGTCTGGCATTTATCCATTAGGGAAGCTACACGACTCTCATTGGTTTTAGCTGTTTTCACGGCTTTCTCATTGTATTCCAATGCAATTTCACCTTCGTCTTTCTTTCGGTAATACTCAGCAAGGTTCATATAAAGGTATGACGGATCTTGTTCGGGCAAATGCTTCAGCATGTATTCCAAAGCATTTTTGTAGTACTCGACTGCTACCTCACTATTCTGACGCATATAGTAGATGTGTCCCAAGGTACGAATACACGAAAAGATTCCGTAGTTGTGCTGGTCTTTGAAAGCCTGTTCTTTCATTTCTTCTGCTTTGTGCAGGGCACGCAGTGAATGTCCGTTGTTAAGGAGCCAATTTATTTCGCTCGTGCATGCGGAATAATAATATTGCAAATAATTGTTTTTGCGTGCTTCTTCTTTTAATCTGGTTGCTGACTGTTCCAGTTTCTCATAATTACCGGAACTATAGTAGAAACTTACCGGAATGGTAAGTGCTAAACATTGTGCTTTTTTGTCTTTCTTTTTGGTTGCTTCTGCGTAAAGAGTGTCAGCGATAAGCAATCCTTGGGGAGAAGTACGCAATTTGGTGGCACGTTGAAAAAAAGGGTATAATGAGTCGTCTATCTTATAGGGGTTGTTTTGTGCTCCGGCAGGAATAAAAAGTCCTGTGAGAAGTAGTAAAACTAGTATGTTAGTGTATCTTTTCATCTTATCTTTTACAAGGGAATGTGACAAAGATACTTTTTATGCTTAATAATTACAAGAAAATGGAGAAAAAGTAGTAGTCTTTTGATTGAGAATTCCTAATTATTATTTATAACTACTATACATATATTGCTGATAATCAGTTAATGTCCTTTTTGTTTCCTTTTATGTCCGATATCTGCTTTGATGAATAACTCCACTCCGTTACTTTTGTCAACAGAAAAACAACTTGAATTTGATGACATGCAGAGACACATTTTTATCTTGATTACTTGTTTGCTGGCAGTAGTTGCTCCGGCACAGAACAAAGTACCCAAAAGCGTTCCTACTATTTATGTAGATGCCGGCGGCGTCATGCGTTGGTCGGATACGAAGAAAGAAGCTTCTTTCTTTGGTGTGAACTATACCTTACCCTTTGCACATGCTTACCGGGCGATGGGTTATCTGGGAGTGGATCGTAAAGCTGCCATCGACCGTGATGTCTATCACATGGCACGCTTGGGATTGAATGCTTACCGTATTCACATCTGGGACGTAGAGATTTCTGATGCAGAAGGTAACTTGCTGGAAAATGAACACCTGGAATTATTGGACTACCTTATCCATAAAATACAGGAACGCGGTATCCGTACCATTATCACGGCACAGACAAATTTTGGTAACGGTTATCCGGAACGTAATCAGCCTACCAGTGGTTTCTCTTTAAATTATGATAAATGTGCCGTTCATAGTGATGCAGATGCTATTGTTGCACAGGAAAAGTATATTGCTGCTCTTGTACGCCACGTGAATCCTTATACAGGTTATGCTTACAAAGACGATCCTTATATCGTAGGCTTTGAAATAAACAACGAGCCTTGCCATCCCGGCACTGTTGCTGAGACGCGTAATTATATAAATAAGATGCTGTCCGCCCTGAAGCGTGCAGGCAACCGCAAACCGGTGTTTTACAATGTCAGTCATAACCAGCATGTGGTAGAGGCTTACTATTCTACAGCCATACAAGGTACTACCTATCAATGGTATCCTATTGGTCTTGTATCCGGACATACCCGCAAGGGAAACTTCCTGCCTTCCGTAGACCGCTACGATATTCCTTTCTCCAATCTGGAAGGTTTCAATAAGAAGGCTCGTATGGTTTATGAATTTGATCCCGCTGATATTCTTTATTCCTATATGTATCCGGCAACTGTACGCACTTTCCGCACAGCCGGTTTCCAGTGGATTACTCAGTTTGCCTATGATCCTATCGACATGGCGGCCTACAATACCGAGTACCAGACTCATTACCTGAATGTAGCATACACCCCGAATAAAGCTATCGGATTGATGATTGCCGCAGAAGTGGCACAGAAAGTGGGTAGGGGAGAGAGCTTTGGCAGTTATCCGGCAGATACATTATTCAATGATTTCCGTGTCAGCTACGTGCAGGATTTAAGTGAACTGAATGATGGAGAGAAATTCTACTATTCCAATACGACTCAAACCCGTCCGAAAGATATTTCTCAGCTCCGCGCAATAGCCGGTTGTGGCAAATCTCCGGTGGTGAATTATGAAGGTACGGGAGTTTATTGGCTGGATCGTCTGGAAGAGGGTGTTTGGCGCTTGGAAGTAATGCCCGATGCCGTACAGGTTAGTGACCCGTTTACAAGGCCTTCTTTGGATAAAGAAGTAATGCGCATTGTTTCCGGTGCATGGGATATGACTCTGAATTTACCTGATTTAGGTAAGCAATTCCGGGTGAACGGTTTGAATAATGGAAATACGTTCAGTTCACAGGCTGCGAATGGCAAGATTTCTACCCTTCGTCCGGGTGTTTATCTGTTACAGCGTGAAGGTATATCTGCTTCCGGTAAATGGACTACTGATGCTCATTGGCAGAATATTACTCTTGGTGAATATGTATGTCCATCCATTTCTGATAATAAAGGTTTTACTGTTACTCATTCTCCTGCCAAGACAGTAGATGCCGGTAAAGATATACAGATAGAGGCCATTGTGGCGGGTAATGAAATGCCCGATTCCGTTATTATCTACACAGATAAGATATCTTTCTGGAATGAAAAGAATCCTTATCTGAAAATGAATCATACAGGTGGTTACACTTATCGTGCTACCGTATCTGCTACAGAAATAAAAGAGGGTTGTTTTAGGTATAACATCGTCGTTTGTCAAGGCGATAAGCGACAAACGTTTCCTTCGGGAGTAGCCAGGAGTCCGCTGGATTGGGACTATACTTCGGCTACCCTGTGGGAAACCAACGTAGTTGCTCCTGAAAAACCATTGTCTCTGCTGGAAATAGTGGATGCTGATAGTAAATTGGAAACATATACTATGCCCGGATGGAGCCGCACGAACCGCCAGTTAATACAAAATGCACCAACAGAGAAGCCGACCTTGCGCATTACCTTCGAGTCTAAAGATAAGGCGTCTGTCTTCGTTCTTCGTCGTTACATTAAGGATGATATCGATGGACGCCCTGAGCGACTCGCTTCCTGCCGTACTTTGTGTATCCATGCAAAGAAGATTCCCGAAGGACTAAAAGCCGGCTTCATTACTTCTGACGGATATACCTATCTTGTTTCGTGTGCCGCTGCGACTGATGGTATCATTCGTGTACCCTTGCAGGATTTGAAGCAAACAAATACAGCTTTACTTCCCCACGTCTATCCGGTCTTCCTTGATAATTATTTCCGTCCGCAGACTGAAATACCTTTCAAGGTAGAGGGGGTTGAAACTCTCGAACTCTCTTTTGATGGAGTTGCTGAAAAGGCTATGGAAATAGAGATAGGGAGTATCTGGCTTGAATGATTATGCTTTTATTACTTATATTTGTATCATTGATAACTATATTTGCCATGAAACACATGAAATTTTTGTCTTTCTTTTTGGGTATTGCTTTTGCTATAATAGCGTGTAGCAGGT
>USSR01000287.1 GCA_900557355.1 uncultured Bacteroides sp. | reverse complement strand
ATTTGAATATCATTTGCCATTTACCACTCTATATGTTGATTCAGGATTATTCTCTATTGAATGAAGAGGAAAGCAAATATGCTGCAAATATAAATACTCATATTGATTTTCTAATTTATAATCGTGTGAGTAAACAACCGGTATTGGCTATTGAAACAGATGGTTATACATTCCACAAATCGGGGACAAGTCAGTCAGAACGCGATATTAAAAAGGATCATATTTTAGAGTTGTACGGAATTCCGTTGGTAAGATTGTCTACTATCGGTAGTAATGAGAAGAAAATTATTGGAGATAAGTTAAGCGAAGTATTAAACTTGCATTAGAATGTTCATTGCAAATCATTTTTTTGTTAGAATAGGAGTTTCTGCATATTCTAACAACCAAAAGAATAAATTTTACTCCAACTATAACAATCACATCAATAATAATGCCTACATTTACTTCTCATTTAAAGTACGACAGCACTATGGAAATTATTTTCTACTTTTGCATCAACCTCATTAAAAGTTTCTAAGAACTTAAAGTGAGTACATAAATAAACATTAATCACAATGACAAAAAACTATCTCATCGTAAAAACATTAATTAAAATGCGGATAAGATACAATACATATAACAATAAGAATCATCTGTTTTACAAAAATAGGCAGATAAATAAACCGCATTTCGACCAAATACTAAGAAATGATCAGGAAAGTATTAGGTTAACAATTCTACGCGACACACTTCTCCCGAAGCTGATGTCAGGAGAACTAAAAATTAACGCAACTGAAGTATTATAGATTACGATGAACAAGTCAATAAACATACTTGATAAAGAATACTGCAATGGGTGAAAGACCTTTGCGGTCGCTATCGTCAAAGCCAAATAAAGGCAGCGGTGAAAGTAAATGTGGAACAGTTGAAATTCAACTGGCTTTTAGGTCGTGACATTGTTGAATTGCACGTAGAAGAACGCTGGGGCGAAAGTGTTATCACTCAATTGAGCAAAGATTTACGTGAAGCTATACCCAATGCAGCTGGTTTGTCAAAGAGCAATATCTACTATTGTAGGAAGTTTTATTTGTTATATAAGGATGCTCTGAAAACTTTCCACCAACTTGGTGGAAAAAATGAAACGGAATTATTCCACCAAGTTGGTGGAATATTTGAAGTCCCATGGAGACACCATTGCTTGATAATGGATAAAGTGAAAGACGATATAGACAAAGCTCTGTTCTATGTTCACCAGACGGTGGAGAACGGCTGGAGTCGTAGTATGCTGCTCAATTTCATTAGCACCGACCTTTATGAGCGGCAGGGCAAGGCACTGACTAACTTTACAAAAACATTGCCCGATGCGATGAGCGACCTTGCACAGGAGTTGACCAAAGACCCCTACAATTTTGCTTTCACGGGTATAACTGGGCGTTACAATGAACGATTGCTCAAAAATGCTCTACTGAATAACATTACCCGATTCCTGATGGAACTAAACTATATCGCACGTTTCATTACTCAATCAATACGATAAACGATACATAAAATAATATTTATATTGCTAAATTTTCCCATTTACAGGGTCTTTACAGAGTCAAGTTCTAAATCAATATAAAAAATACGGTCCTGCTGACCCGTTGCATTACATATCTATGCCGAAGCCTAGGATACAGTGGGGGCATTAACCCTCCACACGGGGACAGAACCGTAATATCGCGAAACTACGAACATATTTTTAATATGTTCGTAGTCGTTTACGACTAAAGGCTCCTTGGCTTCCAGTCGGCAAAATAGACATGTAATGCCCTACAAAGATAAGACTATTTCCTTATAAAGCCAATAAAATCAATGTTTTATTATAAAATAATGCAGAATGGTATATAAAAATCTCAATAAAAAGATACGACCCTGATCCCCCGCTGCATTACAAATCTATTAGCCGCAGCCTAGGATATGAGTGGGGTAATTAACCTACCACACGAGGAACACAGAGCCGTACTATCATTAACTGCAAAGTATATATATACCTGCAACTGACGACAACTAAGGATCTCCTAAGACATATAAACGACTTAAATATTGTAATGCAATACAAAGGTGAACATAAAATCCGAGAAAACCAAAGCACCAAGCATTATTCTTATAGCAAATGCACATTATATATCGCCTAAGATAAAATGACTGATATTTTAAAGAATTGAATCTAAACAGAAAAATCACCTTTGAAACACAATGTAACAAAGGTGATTTATTTGCACTAATTTCATTTCAAGATATTATTCCCAAAAGCTACTCTTTATTTTTCTGCGGTACTTCAATCCCCTCCGGCCATATAGCAGTTGTATAAGCCACAGCATCATTTCCATTACCGGTCAAGTCTTTTGCAATGTTATTTCCTTTACCTTCGTTGAACTTCCAGTAAGCTTTCAAACCAGTAGTTTGGGGATCAACATCATACATATTCCTGTAAATTTCTTCTTGTGAACGGAGCACATTCCATATACGTACTTCACAAATCTCTCCATTTAATTGCCGACTCATATCGTCGGGGTCTCCATAAGAGTGTCCTATCTTAAACATAAAGTCTCCTTTCTTCTGTTTTCCAAGGTTTATGGCTTCCCCATTTCCGTAATCGTCAATGCGGCTCTGCTCTTTACCATCTACATACATAATAGCAGCCTTTGTCTCCGTGTCATAAGTAACGGCAACATGATACCACTCACCAGGTTGCAACAGTTTACCATCATTGGCATTTGGAAATTTCATTTCATTAACCGCAAATTGCAATTGCTGTCTAGGAAAGCCAGAATCACCAAAACGTAACAAACAATATTGCTCAATACCCATAATGGATGAGATTTCAGTAAGAGGATCAAATCTATTCACTCGAACAACAGCTTCGAAAGTAAGTTGCTTCAATCCGTTTACTACATTAGCAGTAGGACTACCGGCAACAAATCCCGGTATCTCAAAATAATTGTTAGCAAGACTGACAGCAGTAGTTATAGCACTGGAACGACGCACTATGTAACAGATATTTTTAGATCCGCCCAATATGCTCATCCCTCCTGATGCTTCTCCAATAGTAACAGGTAATAGAAAGCTAGTGTCAATATCCAAGTCTATCAGGTTGGAAAATTCAATAGTTACCATTTCCGAATCTACACTTCCCTTAGGAATGACAACATGCTGGGTGGAGAACTTATAATACTTAGCATCCAACATTGCATAATTATTCCCTAAACGTGCATTATAATAACTTATCAATGAAGGATCTGTCCGAAAGCTGACATCTATATCCTGCTCAGCAGGATATGCCAATACAGCAGAAATCTGTTGCTGTCCATCCTGTTTAAGATTATTAAATGTAAAATTAGCTATATCCTTCACTTTCGCCGCATCAATATATACACTATTACCAAAAGGAGATTCCTTAGTATAATCTTTGTTGTCACAACCTGTTATTAATAACAGGAAAACCATGACCAAACAATTATTACTTATTTTCATTATATTCTTGTTTTGAATTATCAGACTCATTATATCTTTAGTTTTAAGATTCATTTTATTTCTCACATTCCGGACGGACGTACCCATCCTTTTGAATACACATTATACATCTGGCGCAAAAGCCAGTCCAACGGTTTATAAGTATAAGAATACTCACCGGAAATAAATCCCCAATCATAAGGAGGATAGATGGATTGCCCCCAATAAGCACCATCATCCATCATAGCGTTAATGCCATCTCCTATCGCGATATCGTTCACCATTCCTTCATACATATTTTGCTCATTGGCTGTAAGATCAAACGCATATACAACAATATTATTTTTTTTACGCTTATTCATTTTCCAATCCACCATCCTATATTGCGATTTATCTCTCAAAGGATTTTCTCCTTTTTCATATAATGGAATAACCAAACTTCCATAACATTCCGGTGCCAGCCCTATAATAGGTTTACGAGTATATTCACTATAAGGATGCTCTGCGTCCCATGGTTCTATAATCTGTACCACTTCTTTTCCACTATCATACGCATGCCACGCATAGTCTATATACTTACCTACCTCAATGCCGCCACATCGATTTACATCATAAAAATATTCAGTAGCTTCTCCCTTATCAACAACTGTCAGCAACTTTTCAGGAAGTGCATCCCGCAATGCTTTTATTAGTTTAGGATAAGAGACTGTATTCATAGCAAACATACCTTCCTTGTTATAAGTACTCACTTTGTCCCAGAGATTTATTCCATCCAAACGATAAAGTTCTACCACATTTTTCACCTGTTGAACAAAATCTGCAAGCTGCATATCGTTTAAATTACAAAAGCCAAACCCTTTATTACCATTTTCAATGCTAAGACATACTTTACGTCCGTGTTCCTGAAGCGGACGAATAAACTTATCCGCCTTTTCCAACACATCACGTATGTCACTACTCAAATTGAGCAGTGCACGTCCTGTTGCAGACTCATAGTCCATTGTCACAATTCGTAGATTCACGATACTACCTATATTATGTAAAGCTTGAGTATAATCTATCTGATTAATTTTTTGAATTCCATAAACATCAGCTATCAACGGTTGATAAGTTGAAGTATTCACATAGAAAACAACAAATGCATCAGGTAGCATTGGCGGCATATCTATTTGTTCATACTGGTTATTAGGATAACAAGTCGTTATTCTTTTCCGAATATTTACAATATAATAAAGCACCTGTTTCTTAGTATCCACCTTTACTCCTGTAGGTATTTCTTCCATAGTTAATGGCAAAAGATATGGAGTATCAGTATTCAGTCCGGCTGTGGATATAGTAAATTTGATTTTGGCAGATTTTTGTTCTCCAGCATCTATTGAAAGAACTCCGCCATTTTCGAACTGCACATTCCCAGCCGGCAATGTATTCAATTTGGAATTGTTTTCCTCATTATAATCTTCTACAAGCTTCTCGTTTACAACGGCTGTGACAGTCAACCTGCTTCCGGCTGATTGTGACAGTGAATAGAATATTTCCTCTGTGGCAGATTCGTCCCCTTCCGTCAACTCAATAAATGCTTTATTAGTCAATGTAGTTGTGTTACGCAGGGCACCTGCAATATTATCCATAGCCGTCTCGTCAGGCATTCTGTCCGCATTCATTGAGATAGTCTCTTCGGTACACCCTGTTACTCCTATTTTCAGTAACAATACTAATATAAAATGTATGATAAGATTCTTTTTCATATTAATTCTTTTTTATTTCGATGGGTTCATTAGTTGAATAGCCGTTCGTGTAATCTCGTAATTCCTTATCGGGCTATAATAATCATTGCCTATAGCATAAATTCCCAATCCAGCTAATGGACCAAGAGCAACCACACGGTCAGTCATTAAAGTTACAGCCTCTTGTTTTACACCAGTCTCATCAATTACTTGTCCGCCCATTTGAACAGATAACAATAATTTATCTTTAGACAATAAACTATTGGCAAGAATCCCCGTCACCTGCAATTTCAAATCGGTTACATTGGTCAACTCTGCAGTATTCAACACAATATAATTCAA
Organism: uncultured Bacteroides sp.; assembly: GCA_900557355.1. Lineage (GTDB taxonomy): Bacteria > Bacteroidota > Bacteroidia > Bacteroidales > Bacteroidaceae > Bacteroides. The sequence goes on along the minus strand of USSR01000287.1, from coordinate 2,682 downwards.
TTTGTCAAAGTCTGCTTCATCAACGAAAGCCGGATTTCCTTCCAATACCAATAATTTATCCTGTCCCGTAGCAGTAGATAATTTAGAAACAATCAGCCGTGATTTCTCTTTATACGATGCCAATTCAGCATCAGTTCCATTATAGAGCGGAAGACCGGTAAAAGCAAATCCGTCCAGATTGAGTTCGGCCGACGTAGCAATTTCTTTATCCAACCAACTATTTAATGCCGTGATATCTGTTAAGGAAGAGGCGTGAGCTACATAATCTATCAAATAAAGCACCCGGATACTCTTTTCCTGCAATAGAGGGATATCCTCCCGATCATAATCAGAGATTTGGTGAGAATTACCCAAGGTCACAATATCCAACGAATCCGGCAATGCCCGAAGATAACTACCTTCATTTAGCGATTTTTCCGGAGAATTATCAAAGTGCGCATATGACAAGTAATGTTTACTTTGTTTGTAGGTACGTAATGCCTGCATATAACGCGCCCATAGTTCCGGATTCTGTTCTTTCGCACTATTAATATCAATATCTACAATTTCAGGTTCATTCCAGTCATCACAAGCAACAGGCAATAAAAAAGCCGTTAAAAACAGAAGACTATAAATGAATTGTTTATATATTATTGTTTTCATATAAATTCTTTTTCATTCTTTTATTCGTATTCAAACTCTCTCGTCAATTGAGATAAGATTTCTTATCCCACCACAATCTCGTTCCCCCATTGTCAGGACCTCCTAACATACCTATCGCCAAATTGATATTCGAAAGATTTTCAGTATATTCTGTAGGCGGATACCACAAACGACGGATCATATGCTCGGAACTGATGCTACCACCACTTTTGTTTTCTATAACCGGCATAAGATGAGGATATCCTGTACGGCGGAGTTCACTCCATGACTCAACACCTAAAGGGAAATTAGCAATCCATTTTTGAGTGATGATACGTTCAAGATTACGTTCAAAATTATCCGCACCATCTTCCCAAGCAATAGTAATAGTACTTCTCGGACCTTCCCAATCAGTATAGGCAAATGTCGGATCATTGTACGCTTCCGGAGTGTCAGTCGAATTCTCCGCATAGGTTTCAGAGCCCGACAGACCATATTGTTCAAAAGAAAGAGCTATCGCCATATTATATAAATCTTTAGCTTCCCCACCCATATTCCAGCCTCGCAAGGCACCTTCGGCACGTAAGAAAGTGATTTCTGCGGCATTCATCCATAAAAAAGGACTGGTACTGCTGATAATCGGTATGCTGTATGCATTTACCATCTCATCCTTGGTAGTCACATCAATGCCAATACGAATACCCGCGTATCCATCAACCTCTTGCGGTTGGAAGTTTTCATCATATACAATCATTTTCACTGTAGTGAACATCTTTTCCCGACGCGGATCTTTATAACCATTCATATATGAGATAATATCAGCCCCCGCACGCTGGTCATTCCAGTCATTAAAAATCATAGCAACCCTATTTTCTTCCACTTTCAAGAAAGCGTTATCATTTATTTCCGTCATTACGCCTGCCGTTACAGCTTCTTCGGCTATTCGTTGTATTTCCGCCTGCATTTCCGGTACATAAGTCAAGCGCATGGTCATACGCAATTTGAGTGAATTAGTAAATTTGAGCCATTTGGAAAGATCGCCTTGATATACATCATCAAATTTACGAAAAGCTTCCGCACTCAAATTGAGATTATCCCTAAGGACATCACTCACTTCGTCCAATTCACTGAACATTTGCTTATATACCTCTTCCTGCGAATCATAAGGTACGGTAAGAGAAATCTTACCTGTTTTAGAAATGATTTTTGAATAAGGAATCGGACCGTACATATCTGTCACACGCTGCATGATGACCACACGAAACAGTTTCCCCAGTGCCAACGCCACAGGATCGTCTGTTTTATCCAACAAGTCCCGATAAAACGGATAAGTACGGGTGACTAAATCTGAAAAAGGAGCTTCTTGCCAATCTATTGGTGGATTATACGTTTCAAACTTAGCCGTCCATTCTACAGTACAACCAATGTAACCGGCAAACGCACCTGCGCCAAGTGCTTCAACAAACTGATAGAGATGTTCTTCCGTAGGAATCACCAACCCTTGTAATCCTTTAAGACTGGCGCCTACGTTATAACTTTCACGCCCCAGCTCTTCTTTGTCAACCTGATAATCCTTCCGGTTGACTTTATCGAAATTATCCGTACAAGCGTAACCGACAATAAGCAATAGCGCTAGCGAAAGCAATTTTATGGTAGATGTTATATATTTCATAGTGTCTACTTTTTATCTGTTAAAAGTTGATTTTCACATTCAAACCGACATTACGGGTACTCGGCAACATGAAAAAGTCGATCCCTTGATAATAGTTACCAGTCGTTGCAACGGCTTCCGGATCAAAAGGAGCTTTATTATAAATCATACAGAGATTGCGTCCCACAACAGACAACTGAATATCGCATACATCATGCAACCATTTACGTGGAAGCGTGTAACCGATAGCCGCCTCCTGCAATCGAATATTGGTAGCACTATAAGTATAATACTGTGGCAGACCACTTTGTGAACCGATAGCCGTGAACCATGTCTGCGCATCCACCCTATTACGTCCATTCACTAATACCCCACCATTATCACGGGCAACCGCCGAACTTTCAGATACC
>USSR01000286.1 GCA_900557355.1 uncultured Bacteroides sp. | reverse complement strand
TGTTGCGCATAGCTACATATGGACAGTAATAAAAGACATGCAATTAATAGTTGCTTTCTCATTTGTCAGACTATTATTAGGTTAATTTACTCGTACTAATTTCGCTCTGCCCAGGTGGGAGTCAAACCAGAACTGGTAGGATCCTGTGGTGGTTACTCTGGGTTTAGACCAGACATCCTGTGTAGTTGTAGGTCCGGTGTACTTTTCATTTTTGAATGTACTTCCGGTATAATAACCGAAGATTTCGGGGTCTTCTGAAGTATCACTACACCAGCGTACAAAGTTCCACCACTGATCTGTATGATAATTGTGAATGATGAAGTTCATAGATTCTCCTCCGGTCAGTGTCACCGGCTCATTATAGAAGAGGTGCGGGTTGGTGGCATCTTGTTTGAAAGAAACAACCTCAGTAGGATTGCTCGATGTCATACCGAACGTAAAGTCCATCATTGTACTACCGCCGTCATTCCATTTGTCCATCGTTGGTAATCCGTATACCATATTTGCAGGCCATGGATCCGTAGCATCTTCGAGTGAATAAGTTTCTATTTCATACGTCTTCTGCAAAATGTTGATATTGATTTTATAATATACATTAGCTTCAGTCAAAACAATAGGTTTGGCAAGCGCCGGGTTATCAGTCAGCATGGTTTCATCTGCCGGGTCGATACCGTAGCAAATAGGAGAGAAACTTGTTTTTTGCGGCAAGAAGAAGATTTCAGTATTAGCCTTCTGGCAATAATAGAGAGCTTGGTATTGGTATTCACCTACATGGTCAATGCGCATCGGTACTCCGAATACGTCGCTATTCAGTTCTGCTTCAGTAGCAACATCAGCAAGGTACATCTTTTCAAAGTCCTGTACATCAGTTACAGATACAGTACATTCAACGGTTGAGCTCTTTCCTGTCTTGTCGTAAACAGTGATAGTCATCGGATAATCCTTCTTTTCAGCAGGCATTGTAATCTCAAAGGCATGTTCAAAGGCTTTGCTGCCATCAGCATCCACTTTCAGATTTGTATATTCTTCGATGCCTTCAATGTTAAGCATAAGATAATCCAGTGCGCGATCGTCAGTTACTGAGATATTCATAGTGAATTTTGGGGTCTCACCCTCTCTCAATAATGCAGTAACCATGCTACCGTTTGCAGGTGCAATAGCAAACACAGGATTTTCAAAGTCTCCGTCTAATGTTACCCGTACATCTTGTGATACGGTACGTCCGCCTACGTCTGTTACTGTTACTTTTACTGTGAATTGTTCGCCAATCTCATTAGCTTGGATTTTAAAGTCATAACTCAACTCGTAGGTATCCAGAGGTTTGTCGTAAATCTCGATCAAATCGATTGTTTTGTTGAGATTCAGGTCAGCACATTGCAATTGAATAGTTGAAATTCCATCAGCATCTGTAATGGTTCCTGCAAGCGTGAACGTTCGACCGGTTGCTGTTTGGATGTGGTCGGCAGTCAATGCTATAGAGGGAGCTTGTCCGTCTACATCAGGATAGCCATCGTCATCGCTACATCCTGTAGTCCATAAAGCCAGCGATAAAAATGCCCAGAATAGGGTGGCATTAAAGAAATGCTTCTTCATAAATATTACTTTTAAAGTTAAACAATTGATACATTCTTTACTAAAATATCACTTTTAGGTAATGCAAATGTAAGCTATATTTAGCTTCTCAAACTGTATAAATCTTGCAGTAAGGGGATGTAAATCGTGCAATGAACGATTTGTGTATCTGAAATAGAGATTTTATTTCTATTTTTGAATTGCAATAGAAAACTGATGTCATGAAAAGCAGATTTTTACTTTATTTCTTGTTGATACCTATCCTTTTGTCAGCGCAGCCTTATGCTGTCAGGCAGTTAGGGATAGAGAAGGGATTATCTAATAACTATGTAGTTAGTATAGCCCAGGATAAGGAGGGCTTTCTATGGTTTGCAACCGAAGAAGGTTTGAATAAATTCGATGGAACACGTTTCATTACTTACTATAAGAATGAAATAAGGAACGGATATGGTATTACAGGAAATGAATTGAACTGCCTGTTGGACGATCCGAAGGACTCCATTTTGTGGATTGGTACGCAAAGAGCCGGACTAAATGCCTATGATTATGTAAACGATACTTTTACATTTTATCGGCATAATGAGGCTGCACCTGAAAGCATCATTACGGATGATGTTACCAATATTGTTGCTGCAGATGATGGAAATTTGTGGGTAACTACTTATTGGAAAGGAATAGAATACTTTGATAAAGAAACCGGCCATTTTTCTCATTACAATACTGCAACCGTGCCAGGACTGGCAAGTGATAATATCTGGACTGTGGCCGACGGAGGTAATGGTAAACTGTATATAGGACATGTACATCACGGCTTCAGTATTCTTTCCATAAAAGATAAGAAGGTAAGAAACTTTGTTCATGATCCGAATAACCGGAATAGTTTGCCGGGTAATGAAGTGAGATGTGTGTATAAGGATATGAACCATAATATCTGGGTAGGTACGAATAAGGGATTGGCATTGTTTAATCCGGAATCGGAAAATTTTATTCAGTTTAATTCAGATGGGAATCTTTCACATTATATTTATGACATCCGGCAGCTTGACGGCAATAAGTTGTGGATAGCCATGGAATTTGGTGGAATAGCTATAATGGACTTGTCGCAACGTTTGTTCCTGTTGCCTGAGCAGACCCAATTTCATTATATCAGGGAAGGAGACGATGGATACAGTCTGTCTAACTCAAGTGCGAGGTGTATTTTTCAGGATTCATTTAAGAATATATGGACCGGTGTATGGGGTGGCGGCATAAATTTCCTAAGCTATGAACCACCATTGTTTAGCGGTTATTACTATTCTCCCAATCAGAACTCCATAAGCCGTTTGAATAATAAAACAGCAAGTAGCATTTGTGTGGATAGTCAGGACAAATTGTGGATCGGGACAGATGGAGGCGGAATCAATGTCTTTGATAAAGGCAAGCGGGTAGCTGTTTATCTGGAAGATACAGAAGATATGGGAGGAAATTCCGTATTGGCTTCATTGCGTGACTCGGAAGATAATCTGTGGTTTGGCTTGTTTATGGGTGGTGTGAATTATTACGATGCAAAAAGAAAGATGTTTTATCGGAATTTCCTCAAAGAAATAGAACATGAGGATATCCGTTCGTTCTATGAAGACGATCAGCGTATTTTGTGGATTGGTACCAGTTGTGGCATTTATAAGGTCGATCTGGCCGATAAAAAGATTATAGGGCATTATGAATTTGAGAATAATCTGGTTCGTTGTGTCCTGAAAGATTCCCGAGGACATTTGTGGGTAGGTTCTTTTGGCAGCGGACTGGGAGTGGGGAATAGTGAGTTACAGGATATCAAGCTTTTTAATATTGAGAACCTGTTTCCTTCCAATACTATCAATGCTATTTATGAAGACAGCAGGAAGAATATATGGGTCGGAACAGGAGAAGGGCTGGTATGTTTTTCTTCATTGCCCGATTGGGAATATAAGGTTTATCGTCGTGAAGAAGGTTTGACCAATACTCACATACTTGCTATAACGGAAGATGCTAACCATAATATTTGGGTGAGTACAAATAGGGGAATCAGTTGTTTAGTGCAGGATAAAGGAATCTTCTATAATTATGACCACTGGGATAATGTGCCGATGGGAAACTTTATGAGTGGTAGTGTAGCGCAAGATCAGAATGGGGAGATTTATTTCGGCTCTATTAACGGATTGTGCCATTTTAATCCGGATTTTGTTCTGGCAAAACGTGAAGCTCCTGCGGCTGTCATTACAGAGATGAAGATATTTGCTCCTTTAGGCAATGCGGGAAGCAATGAAGAAGTGGTAGCTATTGACGGACAGTCGAAAGTAAGGCTGGGTTACATGCAGAACAGCTTCAATATCACTTTTAATATACGGAATTATGCGTTAGTCAATCAGGTGGAGTATGCTTATATGCTGAAAGGGCTTGAAGATGCATGGTATACGGTGACGGATCCCAATAGTGTTACTTTCCGTAATATACCTCCCGGTGATTACCATTTTCTGGTAAAAACCCGTGTTAAGAACCAGGAATGGTCCGATGAGGTTACAACGCTGGATATCCATATTGTTCCTCCCTTGTGGCTGACTTGGTGGGCAAAATGCAGCTATATATTATTGAGTGGTACTATTCTGTTCCTCATTCTTTATGCTTACAAAAAAAAGCTCGACATGGAAGTTCTCTATGATCTGGAAAAGAAGAACCATGTGCAGGAACAAGAATTGAATCAGGAGCGTCTGCGCTTTTATACTAACATCACGCACGAGCTTCGTACACCGCTGACTTTAATACTGGGGCCGCTGGAAGATATGCAGAAGAGCAATTCACTTTCTAGCAAGGATGCTCAAAAGATATCAGTTATCCATCAGAGTGCGATACGATTGCTAAATCTGATCAATCAGATACTGGAATTCAGGAAGACGGAAACGCAGAATAAGAAACTTTGCGTGGCTCATGACAATATAGCCAATCTGGTGTACGAAATAGGACTTAAGTATAAAGAACTGAACCGTAAGCCGGACATTGAATTCCATATTGAGCTGGAAAAAGACGATATGCCTCTGTATTTTGATAAGGAAGTGGTGACTATTGTTCTAGATAATCTCATTTCCAACGCTATTAAGTATACTGAAAAAGGCTCTATCGGCTTGGGACTACGTAATGTGGTACGGGATAATATCAATTATACTGAAATAAAAGTAAGTGATACGGGTTTTGGCATTACTCCCGAGGCGTTACCCAATATTTTCAACCGTTATTATCAGGAAGGAGGTGATCATCAGGCTTCGGGTACAGGTATCGGGCTGGCATTAGTGAAAAATCTGGTGACATTACATGAGGGGGAGATACGGGTGGAAAGCATCTTGGGAACAGGCAGTACTTTCTATGTTTATTTATTGACGGACAATACCTACCCTCATGTATTGCATGCCGACTCACCGGAGAGGACATCAGTAGATGGAAAGGAAGAAAAAGAGGAAGTTCCGGAGTCAACCTCCAACGGAAAGCGAATATTGCTGATAGTGGAAGATAATCAAGACATCTGTAATTATATTGCTGAATCTTTCTCCGATGATTTTGAAGTGAAAACAGCTGCAAATGGGCAGCAAGGCATGGAGCAAGCCTTGAGTTGTATTCCCGATATTGTCGTAAGTGATATTATGATGCCCATAATGAACGGGATTACGATGTGTAAAATGTTGAAAGAAGATGTACGTACCAGTCATATCCCCATTATCCTGTTGACTGCTAAAGACTCTCTGCAGGATAAGGAAGAAGGTTATCAAGTAGGGGCTGATTCTTATCTGACAAAACCTTTCAGTGCTACCCTTCTGCATAGTCGCATCAACAATTTGCTTGAATCTCGCAAGCGATTGGCAGAGCGTCTTAATACCAATACCCCGCATCACAATATGGATGAGAAACGCGCTTTACTGGCAGACTCCCTGAACAAATTGGATAATGAGTTCCTTGAAAAGATAAACCGGTTGATAGAGGACCGTTTGTCGTCCGAAAAGATAGATATAGGTTATCTGGCTGATAACATGTGCATGAGTAAATCTACATTGTATCGTAAAATGAAGGCATTGACGGGGTTGTCTACCAATGAGTATGTTCGTAAGATAAAGATGCAGTATGCTGAACGTTTATTGCTGGAAGGTCGGTATAATGTTTCCGAGATTGCTTTCAGAGTAGGCATAAATAGTGTGGTTTACTTCCGGCAGTGTTTTAAGGAGGAGTTCGGGGTGTTGCCTTCGGATTATCTGAAACAGCCGTAAAGGGGACAGGTGGTAATAATACAATGTGCCAACTTCTTGCCACCGCATTGGCACAGTCGTGCCATGGGCGTGGCAGTGTTGTGCCACTGCGATGGCAAAGTAGTGCCACAGGCATGGCAAAAACATGGATATATAGATGAGAGATCACTAACCTGTAGATAGGGGAGATTGCTACCATTCGTAGTCTTCTACGTAAGCATCAAACTCTTGTTTTCCGGTTGCACCGCACTGTTTTAAGATTTTCTGTACGTCCCTTTGTTCGGCAGGACTGAGGAGGCGTTCGCCTTTGCGAATGCGGTAATAGGTTCTTCGGCTGAAGTATTCCATCAGATGGATTATGGCGAGTTGTCTTTGCTTGTGGGGCAGGTTATCAAGGATATCCATGCAGCCTTTGGCATATTGCACTTTTTGACTGGAGCGATAATGGGGACATGCACCCTTCAGTTTAGCCTGGTATTTGGGGCTGATGATTACCCAGTACTCCACGCTGTCCGGCAATTCTTGCTCTACCAGTTGCCGCAGGCAGGTAGATGCTTTGGGACACTGACGGTTGAGGCATAAGGGGTAATTGTAGGGTACGTTCGTAAAATGATGTTCTTCTTCCATGATTGTTTTGTTGTTTCCAAGGCAGTTATCTTTATTCAAAATAGAAGCTCAGTGTTTCTTTTGTGATGACTACGATTGTATTTCATGGCAAAAGTAATCATTATTCGGATACGATTACCCGGATAATGATTACTTTTATCAATTTATTTCTCTTCGAACGTATTGAACGAATGTGGCTGGAGCTCTACATTCAGATATCGGTTGCCTAATTTCAGGGTTATTTTCTTGGCTTCATTGTTGAAATTGCCGGCTATCACTACCTTTTTCTTTTCCGGAGTTTCCACTACCAAAACCGGTGTTCTTCCTTCTGTTGAAGGCTTGTAAGCTATAACGTGTGATACGGGTGTTACGAACTGGCTATAATGTCTTACAGCATAATACTCCGGTGTAAGAGTTGCCGTACGGGATTTTGAATCAACATGTATCAAAGCATTCTGTTTCCAACCCCAGGGGCTTTCACCGTTATCGCAGAGGGTATTGTTCCAGAAGGTGTACTCTTCGCAGCCATTACCCAGGTAGTGGTTAATCAGATGGAAGGTGTGTTCGCCCGCTCTCCAGTCGAAGGTACCCCCACCGCATTCGCTTTCACTCTGTACATATTTATATTGGGGATACTTTTTGCGGATTTTCGGCAATATCTGTCCGCCTTCCCACTGGAAACCTATGCCTTCGATGCTTTGCGGCATACGCGGGTCGGAAAGTATCTTGTCGACGTAGTCGTAACGGTTCGTATTGAAGGTGCCGAGGTATAGTTTCACTTCCGGGTGATACTTTTTCAGTGTAGGAGCCAGATATTCCACATTAAAGCGCACGGTGCCTTCGGCAGTCCAGGCACAACCGGGATAAGGAGTGTAGCTGTATGCCTCGTTTTGATACATGACCATATCAATGGGAATTCCCTGTTCTTTGTAGGCATCAATGAATTTGCAGAAATAGTTGGCATACGTCTGCAGATAGCGGGGGTCTTGTATCATATAGTCGTTTACAGCCAGCTGTTTGGGGAACACGTCTTCACGTTTTTCAGTATTGTCCTCGTAAAGGGCTATGTTCGATTCCGAGGACATTTTATTGCTCTTGTCGCTACGCACCGGGTAGTCATGGTTGATTTTCATCCAACTGGGAGGAGACCAGGGAGAAATCCAGAATGTCATCCCGGAATTGTACTTTTGTGCCGCACGGATGAAAGGTATGATTGCCAGCTTATCACGGTTAATGTTGAAATACTTCAGTTGGAAGTCGCCCGATACTTCGTCGCAGCTATACCAGTTGCGGGCATAATCGTTCGCATTCATCGAAATTCTTCCTCTTGTGAAGCGTAAATCTCCTTGTGGGGAAAACATTTTTTCTAGAAGGTTATCCTGTTCATCACGGGTGAGTATGTTCAAGGCATCCCAGCACAGTTCGTTGAAGGTGGTTCCCCATGCTTTGAATGTGGTGCCTTCTTCCGTTCCGCTGATTTCTAAGAGCGGAGTCTGTTTAGTACTCAATTGTAACTTTACTTTAGATTGTTGCCAGATGTTGGCTTCTGTGCTGCTCACCCAGTTATAAGTTTGGGCGTAGGTTCCGGTGGCAAAGATGGCTGCCAGACAATAGAGAAATACTTTTTTCATTTTCTTCTTTTTCATGGTAATAAATCTTTTGAATGCAAATTAAGCAAAATAGTTGCTATTACCAGGTGTACAAAAGGCGCAAAAAGGGGGACAAATCAGTTCAAGTGAAGGTTATTTTACTGTCTGACGTTACGTATGGGCATAAAAATACGTATGGGCATAAAAAAAGGAGTACCGCTGT
>USSR01000285.1 GCA_900557355.1 uncultured Bacteroides sp. | reverse complement strand
CTCCTTCTTTCACTAAGGCTTCGAAAGGTGGCAAATATGTTTCATACAAATCGCGAGGTTTGATATTCTCCGCATTAAAAGAATGGCGGTTCCATTCGGGACCGGAGTGTACGGCAAAGTGCTTGGCACAAGCATGCAACTTATCATAGTCTCCGTCTGCAGGGCCCTGCAACCCTTTTACTACCATTACTCCCATCCGGCTTGTAAGATAAGGGTCTTCGCCATAGGTTTCGATACCTCTCCCCCAACGCGGGTCACGATAAATATTGACCGTAGGCGTCCACATAGTTAATCCCTGATAACGCTCACGGCTGCCTTTAGATGAATAATAAGTATTCTTGGCACGCGCCTCATCAGACACGGCAGTGAATACATCATATACCGTTTCGGGGCTAAATGACGCAGCCATACCTATAGGCTGAGGAAAAACGGTAGCTAACCCTGCACGAGCAACCCCATGTAGTGCCTCATTCCACCAATTATACGGTTTTATACCCAATCGTTCCACGGGACGGGAACCATCCATCATGAGTTGTACCTTTTCTTCCAGTGTCAGTTCTTTCACCAACACACGTTTTTGTAAGATACTTGTCCACAACCGGTCAAGACTAAAATAGGCAATAGATAAAAAAGTTTCTGTTTCATACTTTAAAGTTCAATTAATAGAACTTTGCAAAAGTACAAAACAGAAACTTCTTTTATGGGGAAATATTAGTTGTTGAAGTGTATTTTTTTACTCTTCGTACATCTTATCTATCAACTCCTTGTAGTTCTTTGCAACTACAGGGCGCTTCAACTTCAAGGTATTAGTCAGTTCACCACGTTCCATGCTGAAAGGTTCGGGTAAAAGAGTAAAGCGCTTCACTTGCTCATAGTGTGCAAACTGCTGTTGCAAGGTATCTATGCGAGCACGGAACAAACCGATCACCTTAGGATGCTGCAGCAGCTCTTCCATATCCTTATATTCAATCCCTTTTTCCTTGGCATAATCTTTCACGAAGCCATAGACCGGAACAATAAGGGCAGACACAAATTTACGCTGGTCGGCAATAATGGCAATCTGATCAATGTAACGATCAATAGCCAGTTTCGTCTCCAACGCTTGCGGACTAATGTATTTTCCGTTGGAAGTTTTAAACAAGTCCTTGATCCGCTCCGTCAGATATAGCTGCCCGTCTTTCATATAACCAGCATCACCGGTATGGAACCAGCCATCTTTATCAATAGCAGCAGCAGTAGCTTCCGCTTTCTTATAATAACCTTTCGTGATAGTCTTTCCACGCAGAAGTATTTCGTTCTCCTCACCGATTTTCACTTCCACATCGGGCATTATCGTACCTACCGAACCTATTTCATAACCTTTGTTGAGGAAACAGGAGACAGTAGCCGTCGATTCGGTCAGACCATAACCAACCAACATATTGATGCCTACCGAATGAACAAATTCACAGATTTCATCGGGCACGGCAGCTCCCGCAGTAGGGAAGAAATTACCGTTCTCAATACCAATCGTCTTTTTCAATAAAGCATAAACTGTCTTTTCGTAGAACTTATATTTCAGTTGGTTCATCAATGGCGGAGTTTTACCTTTACGCAGATAATCTATGTTATGTATCTTACCTACCTTAATGGCATCCAGCATCATAGCTTTCTTCAAGCCTGTTTCCTGAGCAATCTTCTCCTGCACACCGGCATACACTTTTTCCCAAAAACGGGGAACACTGCACATCAATGTCGGACGGATTTCTTTAATGGTAGTCTGGATATCCACAGGACGGAGGTTAATGCAAATCTGCACGCCTTTATGAATACAAAGATATGTCCATGCTTTCTCGAAGACATGTGTCAAGGGAAGGAAATTCATGGAAACATCCTGATCAGTCATATCTACCAGACGGATATCATGGATACGGAAAGCCTCCATATAGTTAGAGTGATGCAACATTACCCCCTTCGGTTCGCCAGTAGTACCGGATGTATAAAGAATGTTCGCAAGGTCATCATCCGATGCACGGGAAGTACGTTCTTCCACGATATCGTTGTTCGGCAAAGCTTTTCCTGTCTCCAAAAACTCGTCGAAATAGATGGAAGTCATGTCACGAGGGTCGCGTACAACAGCCCGGTCGAAGATGATCAATTGCTGCAATGATTGACAAAAGCCAAAAACACTGAAAGCCGCATCATACTGGAATTGCTCGCCTACGAAGATGTAACGTATCTGAGCATCATTGATAATGTACTGTGCCTGTGCCGGTGAACTGGTAGCATACAGAGGTATGGTCACTGCACGGTTAGCAAATGCCCCGAAATCCACATAAAGGCATTCGGGCTTGTTCTGAGAAAAGATTCCTATGTTTTCTTCCTCCTGCACTCCTAACTCTACGAGTGCATTCGCAACTTGTCGAACTGTTTGTGAGAATTGATTCCAAGTGATGGGTATCCACTGCGACGTTTCGTAATCCCTGTATTTCAGAGCCACCTTGTCGCCATACTTCTCTGCCCGTCGATGTACGAGGACAGATAAATGATGATAAGTCATATTATTCATATATTGTTAAATACGGTACAAAGGTAGTGGTTTCATTTGAAACTATTTCTATATTGAGAATTAAATATTTAGTATATACTTCCGCAATATTAGTACTATCCTACTATAAAAAAGAAGTGACTACCCTACATTTTTGTTCGTTTTTCCAAAGAAATACAAATATATGTATATATTTGCACCCAATAGTTTTTCAAATATCAATACAATAACTTAACTGACATGAAAAAGATTCTAGCATTAGTCGCCATACTGGCGATAGGTTTAGGGAGTGTAAACGCACAGGAAAGCCTCAGATGGGGTGTCACGGCAGGTATGAACAGTAGTAAATACTCCAATGATTTTTTGAATAGCAGAACAGGCTTCCACGTAGGTGTAAAGGCAGAAATGGCATTGCCGCAAGTTGCTGAAGGTGTTTACCTTGAATTTGGCGGACTATTGACATCGAAAGGTGCTAAGTTTAACTATGGCTCATTGGTAAATCTCAAGCTTAATCCCTATTATCTGGAAATTCCGGTTCATATGGGATATAAATATGTCATAAATGAAAACTTTGCTGTCTTTGGAAATGCAGGCCCTTATGCTGCTATCGGCGTATTCGGTAAAATTAAAGCCAAAGCTGACCTTAGTAGTGCTGGCGGAAACATAGATTGGGAAGAATGGGGGATAGATCCCAGTGATTTAAAAGGTGAAGGATCTGAAAACATATTCGGAAAGGATAAAATGAAACGCTTTGATTTAGGCTTAGGAATTAAAACAGGCGTTGAATTCAATCAGAAATATCAAGTCGCTATTAGCTATGATTGGGGATTGCTTGAAACAATAGACGATAGTGATTGGAAAAACCGTAACCTAATGATTTCCTTCTCCTATATGTTCTAAACAAATATAAGACAATCAGAAAAGGGTGTCAGCAAGCACCCTTTTCTCTTCCCTTCTCTCCTTCTTCCGTACCCTTTTATTCATAAGTACCAATAGCCGAAGAGGCATTTTTATCCTGTCTATTAAGCATATTTCAGTATTTATCCGTAAGTTTGCATCACAATAATTTAACTGATTGAGATATGACTTACGATATACCTACAATGGTTTCTGAGGCAACCGGAGTTCTTAAGTCTCTGATTGCTATCCCTTCTCTTAGCCGCGATGAAGAAAAAGCGGCTGATTATCTACAGAATTATATTGAGCTGCAAGGTATGGCAACCGGGCGAAAAGGCAATAATATCTGGTGTCTCAGCCCGATGTTCGATTTAAATAAACCTACATTGTTACTAAACTCACATATTGACACCGTGAAAGCCGTGAACGGTTGGCGAAAAGATCCGTTTACCCCAACTCAGGAAAGCAACGGAAAACTATACGGGCTGGGAAGTAATGATGCCGGTGCAAGCGTTGTCAGCCTATTGCAAGTCTTTCTGCAACTTTGTCGCACTACACAGAAGTACAATCTCATTTATCTTGCTTCCTGTGAAGAAGAAGTGTCCGGAAAGGGTGGTATCGAGTGTGTATTACCGGAACTTCCTCCGATCCACTTTGCCATTGTAGGCGAACCTACAGAGATGCAGCCCGCCATTGCAGAAAAGGGACTAATGGTACTGGATGTAACTGCTTACGGTAAAGCCGGACATGCTGCACGAAACGAAGGAGACAACGCTATATATAAGGTATTAGAAGACATCGCTTGGTTTCGTGACTATCGCTTTGAAAAAGTCTCTCCGCTGTTAGGGCCCGTAAAAATGAGTGTAACACAAATAAATGCAGGTACACAGCACAATGTCATTCCCGACCGCTGCACTTTTGTAGTAGATATCCGCAGCAACGAAGGTTATAGCAATCAGGAACTATTTACTGAAATACAAAAACATATTTCTTGCGAAGCCAAAGCACGTTCGTTCCGCTTAAGTTCTTCTCACGTAGAAGAACAACATCCGATAGTACAACGTGCCGTAGCAATGGGACGTGTACCTTTTGGTTCTCCTACCCTCTCCGACCAGGCACTAATGTCATTTCCCTCGCTCAAAATGGGTCCGGGAAAGAGTAGCCGTTCACACACGGCAGATGAGTTCATTTTCATTCAGGAAATAGAAGAGGCTATCGGGTTATATCTGGAACTACTGAACGGAGCAACCATTGATATCTAATCCCTCCCACTTCCATATAAGGGGATAAAGACATCTGACATAAGGGACAAAGACATCAAAGCCAAGAGATTATCGCATCAAGATACTGGCAGTTTCAGGTGCTAACCAAGGTTGACAGGCCTGTTAACCTTGGTCAACGGGCCTGTTAACTGCCGTTGACAAGCCTGTCAACCTTGGTTAACACCCGATTATCCTTTAGGAAAAATAAAAGAATCAATAAGGTAAAACAAAACTATACCTGATACGCTACCTATTCAGCCACGGCTCCGGATTCAGTTTCTCCTTCTCCTTACGCAACTGGAAGTGAAGTACCGTACGTCCATTGTCCGCACCATCCGAGAATACTTGTCCGAGGACTTGCCGGGTAGTTACAGTATCGCCCGTCTTCACTGAGGCTGAAGATAAGTTACAGTAGACAGATATGTAGTTTCCATGACGGATTAAGATATTGAAAAGACCGTTCAGCTGGAAAACAGCAGCCACCTTTCCATTAAAGATAGCACGTGCCTGTGCACCGGGCTTGCCTTGAATATCTATCCCTTTATTATCCAGTTTCACATTACGAAGCCCCTCTACAGAATACTGGCCATAGCGGCTGGTGATAATATAAGGTCCTGTAATAGGCATTGGCAACTTGCCACGGTTACTGACAAAGCTACCGGAAAGTTCCCGGTCTGCCTTATCCATCGTATAGGTTTCAAGAGGCGCCGCTTTCTTCGTTGTAGCCTTTTCGGAAGAAGAAGTTGCAGCCGATTTCGTTTCTTTGGAAGCTGCTTTTTTACGGGCAGCAGCTTCCTTGCGGGCTTCTTCAGCTGCACGTTTACGGGATTTCTCAATTTCTTCGGCTATCAAACGATCGATACGTGCATTCAACTGGTTGGCTTCCTTACGCTTTTTATTGAGTTCATTTTGCAAACCGCGTTGTTTCTTCTGCAGGTTGGCCACCAAAGTCCTCTTTTCTTTTTCCTGAGCTTCCAACTTTTCTTTCTCGACTTCACGCTCTTTCAGTAAACTGGCTTTCGCTTTCTTTACCTGTTGCAGTTCTGTTTTCTTTTGATTGACCTGTTCTTGTTTCTTCAAAATCTCTTCACCTTGCAGACGCTGATAGTCGGCATATTCGCGCACATAGCGCATACGGCGATACGTCTGCGACAACGTTTTGGCCGAAAGAATAAAAAGAAGCTTTTCCTGGACAGAACGATTCTTATACAAATATTGAACAGAAGCTTCATACTTCTTTTTCTTATCCTTCAAATCGTTTTCAAGGCGAACCAATTGCCGTTCCAGTTTGGAGAGTTCACGGTCTATAGTCTCCATATCATTATTGATGGTAAGGATGTACCGTTTCCGTTCTTCTATCTGTCCGGTAAGGGCGGCAAGCCCGTTCAACTGACTACCTACATCTTTCTTTGTAGTATTCAAGAGTGTTTCCGACTCAGCTATCTGCTTTTGCAAAGCGCCCCGTTTACTTTCCAACTCCTTTATCATCTTGTTGGATTGGGCACAAAGCGGCAGAGCCAGACAGAAACAACCTATGAAGATACAAAGAAAATGTCTCATAACTTCGCCAACATCTCTAAAAGTTCAGTCCATTCAACTTTAGTATATCTGGAAGACACCTGAGTAGGTGTCAACGATATCTCTTTGTTCGAGAAGTCGGTAAGAACAATTTTACCCTTCTCTAAAGAAGGGATACCCAGTTCTTTGCCCGTCAAAGTGGCCTTACCACCGGGTTTGGCAGCATCAAAAAGAATCTTTTCCAGATGGGCAAAGTCTGCCTTCCTGGGCAAGATATCCTTCAATTCTTTGCGGGTAGCCTGAACATAACGTTTTCCCATACGATCTACGATCAGTACATCGTTGGGAGTGATTTCCAATCGAGCTATTTCACTGCGAAGAATAGGCATCAAAAAAGAAAGTTGCATACGTTCTCCGCTCACAAGCTTCATTGTACCATTCACTGTAACTGTACCTCCTTTATTAGGAATGGTCAGTTGTACCTTAGAAGACAAATAGCGAGGTTCTCCTGTTGATGAAGTCATTCTCCGGGAAGTTTTACAGCCGGAAAGACCTACCACTAGACTTAGGAGAAGCAAAAAGGGCAGGATACGAATACGTCCTGCTATGTTGTATTTGCTGTGTAATACTCTCATTCTGGTATATATTTCTTTTTCTCAATCTTCTTTTTCAAAGTTTTGGACTCACTGCCCATTTCCTGGGCCTGCTTCCAATACTTCAAGGCACCTTCCACATCACCGGTCATATAATAGATATCACCGCAATGCTCTACAATGGTGTCACTCTTATCACCCTCATTCTTCATAGCATCGTCTATATAAAGGCGTGCTTCAGCATAATTGCCTTTCTCAAATAAAATCCAGGCATAAGTATCCAGGTAAGTAGAATTATTCGGCTCAGCCTTCACGGTTTTATAACTCATTTCCTCCGCTTTATCCAGATCACGACGTTCCAAAGAAAGATAATAAGCATAGTTATTCATGGCTCCGATATTCGCCGAATTGTAGACCAATGCAGAATCATAAGCGGCATAGGCCTCTGCATTCATCTTTTTCGTATGATAAATATCACCCATGATGGCATAGAAATCCGAAACGACTTCTTTCTTGCTCTTTTCCGTAATGTTTTCCAATGCCTTCTGGCAAACGGCAAGTGCATCGTCTGCCCGTTCTGCCTGATTATAAGCTATAGCAAGATAGAAATAGAACTCCAACATATCCGGATTGGATTCAACGCCTGCCTCACAAAGCCGGATCACTTCTTTATAATCTTCCTTACGAACCGCTTCACCCAGAAGCGTCATACGGGCGGCTGTGTTGGTAGGATCTATGTCCAACACCTGTTCCAGCACAGGCATTGTCTCTTTATTCATCCCCTTGGAAAGGAGATATTGGGCATAGAGCATAGGCATTTGTGCATCGTCCTGATCCTGTTCCAAGATACGGTCGAAAAGAGTAATCACGCGAGTACTATCCTTGCCTGCCCGTTCATTCTCAACCACAAACTGGCGCATCACATTCAATTTAGTATCGGAAGGTACTTTCTTGTTCAGCAAAAGGGTATCCAATTGCTGTTCATAGAGTTCTTTCTGTCCGGTCTGCTCATAGTAGGATGCCAATGAGTACATGGCCATGGCATTATCCGGTTCGGTAGCAAGTACTTTCTTGTACATGTTGTAAGCTTCATCCTTTTTGCCATTCTGCATATAGACATCCCCCAGCACTACCTGATAACGCATATCCATCGGAGATTCTTCCACCAGACTTTCAATCTCACGGAAAGCACTCTGATTATCTTTCATCTGCAAGTAGATGCGGAATTTCTCCATACTGAGCTGCTCGTTCTTACCCATTTTTTCTTCCAGACGATTCAGAGTAGTAATCACATTATCATACTCTTCCAAACGATTATATATTTCCAGTAAGCCGTACAGAGCATCCATCTTATCCGGGAAGCGGGTGACCATGCTTTCCAGCAAGTCAGTAGCCTTTTGCATCTCGTTTTGTTGCTGGTACAGACTTGCCAGTCCCGG
>USSR01000284.1 GCA_900557355.1 uncultured Bacteroides sp. | reverse complement strand
GCTTCTTCACATAGCCTCCGTTCAGACGGGGCTGGTTCACTAACTTGTAGAGGGTTGTACCCACTCGGATAAACTC
Organism: uncultured Bacteroides sp.; assembly: GCA_900557355.1. Taxonomy (GTDB): domain Bacteria; phylum Bacteroidota; class Bacteroidia; order Bacteroidales; family Bacteroidaceae; genus Bacteroides. The sequence goes on along the minus strand of USSR01000284.1, from coordinate 8,189 downwards.
CTCCTTTTCGTTCTTTGTTTTTGTCATTTACATTTCGCTTAAATCGTTAATAGTTAATCAAGTGCAAAGCTACGGCAAGTCACGCGAAAGCCTGATAAGCAAATCACAGCAGAACGGCGCAAAATTTACACGGAATGAAAAACTTGCTGCGAATTGCACAGGAAGCAGGTAAAGAGCATATAAAGCAAACCCGAAAAAGCATCCGTTACAGGTCTGCTTCTTCGGGCTTTTGTTGGTAATACGTATTATTGGTAAAACAGCAATACGTTAGTTCAACTGAATACTAATACGTTTTACCAACTGAGTGTTTTATCGGCACAGTTGCATAAGTCCGTGGCAATATAATCATGTTATCCAAAGATTATGGACGCTCTGAACATAAAGAAAGGTAAATCCTGCACACCGCGTAGTTGTGCTCTAAAGCCTTTCAACTTAGAGTTAAGAGATTCAGCATGAGCATTGGTTGATCTGTTTATGAAGTAATTTAGTACTTCTTCTTCCTTGTACTTGATGGCATCCCTTGCAGCCTTTACTTCACGCAACGTACAAGCTGAAACCTTCTGATACCACTCATGCAGTTTAACCTTCGCAGTACCCCGGTCGATAGACTTGTTGCTAAACACGCTTCTTAGGCTACAAATCAAAGTATATGCTTCCTTTATCTTTGGGAACATCCTGAAAAGTATCTTTGCACGTGTTTTCTGCCTGTCAGTCCATTTTTCACCACTCACACTCAGCAGATACTTGCTTCTTGTCAGTAGTTCTATGACAGTTTCGCCATTGGCAAGCATGGTTGGCCTGAAGCGTTTGTTCAACCTCTGTGGCTTGCGTCCCCGCTTCTTGCCTTTGTATTTCTTTGGATGTTTCTTGCGGTAGTATTTACGGCTCTTTACCAGCTGTTCAAGTTTCTTTTTGAACATGGCCTTCTCCTTGTTTTGTGCTTTCTGTGCTTCTCGTTTAGCTTTGAGGCGGAGTTCCTCCACTGCTTCGATACAACGCTTGACGATATGGAAGCAGTCAATGACTATGGCTGCATTAGGAAAGGCTTCTGTGACGACAGCAAACATGCTGTCAGAGAAGTCCATGGTAACTTCCTCGACCAGCTCTCGCTGTTCCTGCGGTATCTGCATAAGAACATTGATAATGTCTGAGGCCTTAGTGCCTTTTACAGCTGCTATTAAGGTGTGACGTTTGCCATGCCCTTCTTTGTTGGTCAAGAATGTCATCAGGTCCTTGTGAAGCATGGTCTCGTCAATGCCCAGCCGTTTGCCTATGTTCTTAGGATGCAGCACCCAGTCCTCTGCATGACTGGCTTGTTCCCAATTACGGAAACCGCTCAGATGATCCTTGTAAGCACGCTCCAGGTTATTGCCATCTACCTTAAAGTATAGCCCCAGCGAGCGGGCCGTTATCGGGTAGGTATCCAAATATTTTTTTTAAGACATCAGCAAACTCCTTAGAGTAGCTGGTGTTATCAGCAAGCAACGAGTACCTGTCAAGGATTATGTTTCTGCCTTCTGCCGTTAACCATCTGCGACGTCTGACATGAAGAACGACCTTGTGATCACGGATAGGAAAGTCGTTAACCTGACGGCTTTCCGTGAAACCATTGGGCTTAAGGTCGTGCCACTCTTCTTCCCGTGCATCTTTTTCGTCAAGATAGATGTGAAGAAGGACGCGCTCATTACCAGTCTCTTCAATAATGCCAGTGTGGTCTTCGTTAACGGCTGTAACGTCGAAGAACTCAAGTATGCCTTTGGGAAGAAGGTAACTTGCCAGAATCTTATAGTCAAATGCTGATTGCTTACTCATGAGTGCAAAGGTAATGCTTCTTATAAACATTTAAGCATTAAACAAGAAAATATAGACCTATACTACAAAAATAAGCCACGGATATTTGCAACTGTGCCAATAAAAGCTTATCTTTGCAACGAATTTAGAATAAACAAATCATGTCAAGTATACGCTGTGCATTAGCACGTACATTTAGAATTCGCGCATAGTCTATACTGAGAACGCCTTTCTCAGTTTTCTTATAGCCTTCAAATCTTCTGAGGGCAGATTTTTTATTATCATTTATTAATCAAGATTATGGCACAGATGGCATTCTGTGTCTATATCTCATTTATAAGAAAACAAGTATGGACTTAAATAAAAAACATTTATTATATCTCATTGTATTCTTCTTGTTTCTAAGTTTAAATGCCTTTGGGCAATCAAATAATATCACAGGAAGAATACTTGACCAAAGCACAAAAGAACCTGTTGAATACGCCAATGTTACTCTGTTCAGGCAGGATTCGGTATTTATAGAAGGAACGGTGAGTGATACAATTGGAAGGTTTGGATTTACAAACCTCATTTCCGATGATTATGTGTTATTAATATCCTGCATGGGCTTTGAAACTAAAAAAATCTTATTGCAAAACTTTTTAGAATCAGTTGAGATAGATGTATTCTTGAGTGAACGGATGTTATCGCTTGATGAAATTGTCATTTCAGCTTCATCTACAATCAGTAAAATAAATCAACGGATTGTTTTTCCAACAAAGCTGCAACTTGACCACTCGGCAAACGGAATGCAACTATTGAATACTATGATGCTTTCGGGACTGAACATTAATCCGATGACGAATACAATTTCATCCTCCGATGGAGGGAAAGTTGTGTTGCAAATCAATGGAGTGAATACGACATCAGAAGAGATTCTAACCTTGCAGCCACGCCAAATCAGACGGATTGAATATTCGGATTATGCAGGAATAAGATATGGAGAAGCATCTAAAATTGTTAATTATATTGTTACAAGAGATGATAAGGGTGGTATTATTGGTATGGACTTGATGAACTCCCTGAATATTCTTGCGGGTGGAGATGTATTTTTCGCTAAGTTTAATAAAGGGAAGTCGGAATATGCATTGAATTACACAACTGCTTTTCAAAAAATCAACAGCAACAACCGGACACGTACAGGAAGTTATCGGTTCAGAAATTCTATCCCATTACAGAGAGATGAAATCGGAGATGGCGGAGATTACTCATATCAGATGCACGATGTTACTTTCGGTTATAACTATCAAAAAAATGATTCGACATTCTTTAATGCCAAGTTGAAGTATGCCTTGACGGATCATCCGCATAACGATTTCAAAAGTAATCTGAAAGAAAATAGCATAGAGATAGGACAGATATTGGATGGTGTCAGTCAGAAAATAAATACTCCAACAATGGACTTATACTATGAGCATGGTTTGAAAAACCAGCAAAAAATTTACGTCAACATTGTCGGAAGTTATATCAAAGCAGAAACAGATCGCAACTATATCGAATACAATGATATTGATACTATTTTTAGAGAGCAGTTTGGTTTGACTTCCGATAAATATTCATTGATAGCAGAAGGAATTTATGAGAAGAGTTTTACTTATGGAAGTTTGAAATTTGGGGTAAAGCACGTACAATCATTTACGAAGCAGGAAATTCAGCAAAATGGAGTATTTCAGTCAGATTTGAAACAATCAGAATCTTCTATTTTCTCAGAGTGGCTCCATAGTAAAAATAATTTCAGCTATTCTTTTGGGTTGCGGATTAATCGAGTGCATTTTTCTAACACTTCGACCAATAAGAGTTATTATAACCTTTTGCCCAAAGTCATGTTGGGGTATAGGTTGAATGAAAATTCTTTTATCCGTTACGATGTGGAGATGACTCAGACCAATCCGACTTTAGCTGAATTGACCAACACGGAAATTAGGATCGACCCTTATCTTGCCGAAAAAGGCAACTTATCATTAAAGCCCTATAATAATCTGAATAACAATCTTTTTTACGAAAACAAGAAAGGATTATTTACATTCAATGCTAACCTGAGACATCATCACAAGCATAATCCCATCATGGAATCACTTAAAGAGCAAGGCGATGTATTCTTGATAATGTCTGAAAATATGAAGAGCTGGAACAAATATAATGCTGAAATGACCCTAAAGGTGGGAATGATAAAAAACATACTGCAATTTTCTTTTACAGGTGGGTACAGTCATTTCAACAGTCAAGGGAAGAATTATTCTCACACACATTCTAATTTCTATTATAGTGCGAATGTTTTGGCAATGTATAAGAAATGGATGTTTATCGGTCAGATACAACCATTTGACGAAAAGCTGTATGGTGAAACCCTTACTAAAAGCGGTAACTATCACTATTTAGCCATTCAATATAACACCGATAATTTCTCTTTTGGCATAGGAGCGTTCAATCCATTCCGGAATGTTTCACGTACTATTATAGAGAATAAAAATAATCAGTCACCTTTCAGGCGGGAAAGCTTCAGTAGTGCCTCCCAAACCATTGTTGCTACTCTTACGTGGAACTTTAGTTTTGGAAAAACTCACAATTCAAGTAGTAAGTCTATTGAAAATAAGGATACTGATTATGGTATAAAAAGCAGTTACAAATAAAGGAGTTTGTTATGAATGAAAATAGCTTGGAGTTATTCAGTCTATTATCTGACACTCCACAAGTTTCAAAAGAAGAAATGCAAAATGCCTATAAACATTTTACGGAACAGATAATAGCGATCAGTCAATCCGAACAAAGCTATCATGAAATATTTCGGAAACTGAATATTACCCGTATCGAGTTTGATTCTTTGAAATCATCATCTTTTTATGAGTTGAAAAAAAAATGAGCTCAAAAAAGTATATCAACGGAAAGTGATGATGTTGCTTGAATCTGAAATTGATTTGCTGAAATTTACTTTCTTGCGAACAAATCACTTCTCCAACAACAACCAATCAAATATCCCCAAAGTCTATTTTATCCCCAATTCTCGAAAAGGATTGGGAATTGACAGTATGGGAGAATTAGCCGTATCGTTTGAACTCTCCGGGCAATTTGTTAATGAAGCAGGAATCTCCGTTCCATATATCCATATTGCCCATGCTCTGGAACAAGCCTTCAATTTCACGTTTGGGAACGTTCATAAATCTAAGGGTAGAGTATTCAAGCGCAAACCTTTCAATCTTACCAAAGCGTTGGATTACCTGAAAAATCTCGTCATCCGGGAAAATCGAAACAGGGTTGCAAACAAAGATGAAAAAAGATGATTTTATAATTCACTAATTTATAGATGTTTGCAAAACGGCTTTAGGGGAGTCCATAGGGATTCCCCTATTTTATTTGCTTCGTTCTTCCGTCCTTTGCTTCGTCAATGCATTGGACACAAGTAGTATTAATCAGTAAAACGAAGTAAATCATGTATATCAATAACGAAGATTTTGAAATATGGATGCAGAAGTTATCCAAAAAATTGAGTGAGATCGGTCAAGACTTGAAATCACTCATCAACACCAAAGAAGTATTTGACCCGTTTTATCAGCAATCAATTGACAGATAAAGATTTGTCGGTTTCATGATTTCATGTCGTCACATTATTGGATTTTATGCCTGATAATTAGAAGCCTTTGTCCCGTTACTGCCCAGCGAAAAGAAGAAGGTTGTTTTCTCTTTTCGCAAGTACATCCTTTTAAGAATGGCATTGCGCATTTGTTCCGCACCGAAACTATTGATACGGAAAGCAAGCGCAACTATCATCGTGAGACTGAATACATTTGCATGATAGCCGTTTTCCAATCTGATATACTTCTGAACCTCGTATTCTTTCAATGCTCCACTTTTATATATGGCTCTGATGGAAGCTCGGAATGTGGGGGCAATTACTCCGAATAAATCGCCAAGTTCCTGTTCGCTCATCCAAATGTCTGTGACATTGTCCGGCATTATGATATTGCCGGATTCACTCATTGTTATAATACTTCTTTTCATAAGCCATTCTTTATATGGTGAAATGTCCGCTAACCTTATCTTCAAAAGCAGAAATGTCGTTTTCAAGTTTCGTGTTGGTCACTTTTGCATAAATCTGCGTAGTAGTGATATTTGTATGTCCGAGTATTTTGCTGACACTTTCTATTGGCATACCATAATTAAGGGCTAAAACAGCGAAGGAATGCCGGCTCAGGTGAAATGAAATGTTCTTTTCTATTCCACACATTTTTGCCACAGTCTTGATGCGCCTATTTACCATGTCGTAAGAATTTATGTTGAACAAATTCTTACCATTTCTGAATGGCTTATTTCGCTCAATTATTTGAGCGGGAATGTCCATCAGCTTGATTTGAAACGGCACACCTGTTTTCTGCCTTTTGGATACAATTAAACGTGAGCCATTCAGTTCCACGATATTGTCTGTGGTGAGATTTTTGATGTCCACGAATGATATACCCGTCCAGCATCCGAAAATAAAAATGTCCCTTGCAATAGCGAAATTGGCATTTTCCAATTCGATTGTACTCATGGCTTTGATTTCGTTCTCTGTCAAGAAGCCACGTTCCTTATGGTCAGGATTCACATGATATTGTGCAAATGGATTTCTCGGTATCTTCCCGTGGTAATGAGCGGAAGTTACGATATGCTTCAATGGTATGGAATATATCCATACGGAAGATTGGGCAAGTCCGACCTCGTTACGTAGATACAGACAATAATCATGGATAAACTCTTCCGTCAGTTCATTCATCCCCATATCCGAACGCTTATAATGGTTTTTCATAAATTCGGCGACATATTTCCTTACGGTAAGATATTTACGGTATGTACGCTCCGAACGGTCTTTCCCAACACGTTTGGCGAAATCCGCATTCATCTTATCAAAGGCACGTAACACCGTTTCATACTCTGTGCCGATACCTTGATAGGCATTGCGTACCATTTCGGCAGTTACAAATGCCTCCCGGTCAGAAAGCCGCTGGTAATGCTTTGCTATCTGCGCCTTGATATTATCAAGCGCATGATTAACATCCATAGACTTACGGCTCTTACCTTTAGCCCGATTAGCTTTGGCATCCCATAACTCCTTGGATATACTCTGTTTACAACTGAACTGAGCAATCGTCCCATTGATGGTAACCCGTCCCATGATAGGGACAATTCCACTCTTCTCTTTGCTTCCATTTACATAGAAGACAGTCTTAAATGTACTTCTCATAATCCTTGCTTTTTGTTTGGTGCAAAATTAAATCATGAGAGTCATAAGGGCAGAACGCAAACCTACGCAGAACGCAGAAAAATAGGAAGTTAGTGTTAAAAGTGCATTTGATACGAGGTAATGGTTTGGAAGCATAACAACTTCTATATTCTGCTCAGACCATGTCTTCACTACTTATGCCACTTGAAGCCACTTTATGCCAAACACCATTGATGGTCAGTACATTCTCTATGTTTTGCTCATATTTTCATTTTTAAGTGACATTTTTTGCAAAAAACTTGTATCTTTGCTGCATATTTCTTTCGTTGGAAAAGAAATATATTTTCCGATTTGGAGATATCATTTTATTATTCGTCTTCCTAAAAGTCTGGTAAATTTTTACAAGCACGGATAATAAGTGAAGGTCTCCACGTCCGGGTTGCGTATAACTTTGTTATATACACTCTGGCGTGGGGCTATTGCTTATTATTTGCTTGACGGGTTTACCAGAGCCTTTGGGAAGGAATAATATGCCAATAGTTCCCACGTCTCTTTTTTTACATTAGAGAAGTAGGAACACACGACTACCCCTTTAAAACTTATAACACGATGGATGAACTTCTTACCTGCTCCTGCCAGATGAAAACCGACTTAGAAAACTCAGCCGATGCATTTTCCTTTTTCAAAGAGAACTACCCCTTATCCAGTATTACGAATAATCTGAATGCACTGTCCAAACAAGAACTGCGCTGCGCTTGTTGCCTGATGGGAACTGTCTTAATGGGAATGTCCCGAAAAAAAACAATTTGGGAGCAACTGAAAGTAAAGAAGTAGGGTTCGGTTAATTTCTTATGCAAACTCAAGGCTATAAGCAAAATAATCGCTACTTTTGCACATTCAATTGAAAAAACATATCAACTCATGAGTAACCAAAGATACATGATGCGTGGTGTCAGCGCGTCTAAAGAAGATGTGCACAATGCCATCAAGAACATTGACAAAGGTATTTTCCCGCAAGCTTTCTGTAAAATTATCCCCGACATTTTGGGCGGTGACCCGGAATATTGCAACATCATGCACGCCGACGGTGCAGGCACAAAGTCCTCATTGGCTTATATGTACTGGAAAGAAACAGGTGATCTTTCTGTTTGGAAAGGTATTGCTT
>USSR01000283.1 GCA_900557355.1 uncultured Bacteroides sp. | reverse complement strand
TCTTGTATCGGTTCTTTCGGTCTGCACAGTAAATTGGTGAATTGGAACCAAAGTATTGGTACAAAGTTTGTTAATGAGCTTGTTTATCTGGCTTGTAACATTATCCCCGTATATCCTGTTTGCTATCTGGCAGATGCGTTGGTAATCAACTCCATTGAATTTTGGAGCGGTTCCAATCCGATGGCTAACGTGGGTGATGTGAAGAAAGTAAAAGGTGAAAACGGAAACTATCTCGTAAAAACATTGGAGAACGGTTACTCTATCACAAAAGAAGGTGAAACCACTGCCATGGAGCTGGTTTACGACAAAGAACTGAACACTTGGAATGTAGTTGCAGAAGGTGTTAGCACTGAATTGCTGCAAATGAACGGTGACGGTACTGCACAGATGTACCTGCCGAATGGTGAAGCAATGAATGTGACATTAGATGCACAAGGCATAGCTGCTGCTCGTCAGGCAACGATGATCAACACTTATTACGCTGCACGCTAATTAAGAAAAGAATTTGAATATGCGGGCGGATGAGTGTTCATTCGCCCGTTGCTTTTTATACCTCTTCAGATCTTTTTAGAATGGATAGCCTACTGCAAAGTGGAAGGCAAAGTCACGTCCGAAGTCAGGACGCAAAATGGGATAACGGTCCTTTCCCTTTTCTGGATTAATAGCCTTCATACCACCATCAAAGCGAAGTACAAAGAAATCCAGATCCAGACGCAATCCCACACCGTAAGCTACGGCTATTTGCTTATAAAATTGATCGAATTTGAATTTCCCTCCTGGCTGATCCTGATATTCGCGAATCGTCCAGATATTTCCCGCATCTACAAACATAGCACCTCTGAACTTCCAGAATAAACGTGTACGGTATTCTATACTAGCATCCAGCTTGATGTCACCCGACTGATTCATGAAGTTGCCTTTTTCATCGGAGAAAGTACCAGGACCGAGGCTACGTACCGACCATCCGCGTACACTGTTTGCTCCACCCGAGAAATAACGTTTCTCGAAAGGAATCATCCGTGCGTTTCCGTAAGGAATAGCAATACCTCCCCCAATATGAAATGCAATAGAGTTACGGTTATCGATGACGATGTTTTTGGCAAAATCCAGGTCACCTTTTATATATTGTGCATACGGAATATTCAAGATGGTATATTCGTCCTGATCATTCTTTTTTAAATTGCTCATTTTAGAAAGCACATACAGGAGATTCCCCGCAGACTCAAAGTTGAAACGTATACTGTAGGAATTACCAATCACTGCATTGTTCATCAAAGCTTGTCCTGCGCTGTTATAGGTATAGCTGTATCCGGTACGGACAATCAAACGGTCTTTATAGTTATACTCCAACAGATAGTTCTTCTCATCATTCAGGAAATTGTTCTTAAACTCGGGTTCTATCCACGGCATATACAAATAGTTAATGTCCAGCAAGTCTATACGATGCTGCGAACGTTGTCTCTGCAAACCCCATTTATAACTCCATGAACCAGATGCAACGATGCGTGTAAACTCGGGACGCATCTGATAATTATATTGCAGTCCGAATTCCGTAGTTGCTCTTATCCTCCGCTTGAAATCATTGGATATGAACGGAAACATGAAGCGGGGAAAGTTTATACTGGTTTCCACACCGAGTTCCGTATAGTTGTCATTCTTATACCCTAAGCCGGAAACTGCTTCATAGGCTCCGCGAAGCTTAACCAGAAAAGTTTCGGAACCTCTGAATACATTGCGATTTTGAAAAGATACAGATGCTGCGGCACCCAAATCACCGGCAGAGTTCGTTCCTTCCAGTTCGAAAGATACAGACTGATGCTTGTTCTTCGTTAGCATTACATAGGCATTCAGCTTTGCGCTATCACCTACCTGTGTTTCGAAGAAACGTACATTGGTATATTTCAATACTGGCAGGCGTCCAAAATTGGAATAGGTACGCTGCACATCCTGTTCATTGTAAAGATCTCCCGGGGTTATCCGCAGATTATCCGTCAATACTTTAGGACGCAGGTATAATTTATCCTTATAATATATGGGAACCCCTTTATAGTGTATCGAATCATTGATTTCCACACTACTGAGAGCTGAAGATTGCAGTACGTCATAGTCCGCAATGAAATTCACTTTATTAATCGTATATTGTGGATGATCCTGCAATTCAGCACCGGAATGCTGTCTGTACCGTGCCAGATGCAAGGTCAGATCCACCTGATAAGTGCCACGTACCGTATCCGCCGTATAAGAAATATAATCTTTGTTGAATTTATAATAACCATTGCGAAGCAGGTTGCCCGTGATCCGTTGGCGTTCACTGTCCAGTATGTTGGCATTGAAGTACATACCTTCGGATAAATAGGTCGATGCAGAATCTTTCTGCATATATTCCCAGATTTTTTCATCCTGAACATCATATTTCAGGTTACGGACAATATACGGCTCTCCGGTGTTTACTTTATAAGCCAGTTTTACCTTTTTCTTCTTGATTTTGGGAACGTACTCTACGGTAGCACCCATATACCCCATATTCTGAACGGCTTTCGTCATTTCCTCCCGTGAACGTTCGGTTTCTTCCTTACTATAGATAACGGGGGCATCTCCCAGCCTGCGTAAAGCCCTGTTCACCCAGCGGGTAGAATCACGTCCCGACCAGTTGTAGACATACAACTGGGTTTTAATCAGACTAAACCATTTGGAGTTCGGATTTTGCCGCACATATATGGACAAATTAGAAGGCTTCACATTTTTATTATCAGTATGTATGCGCACTTCATCCAGCAAGTATGAACCATCCGGCACATATTTGGTGGTCGAGCAGGAAGCTAATGTAAGTATGGCAGCAGTAAGTAGTGCGTAGTGGAAGCCTTTCTTCATACCAGAATTAATAAATTGCGCATAATTGACTACAAATATAAATCTATTTTTTCTTTTCCGAAATAAAAAACCGGATGAAGTGTGTTCCGTTTTTTGATTATATAGAAATAATCACGTACTTTTGCCAAACGATAACATTTAAGCTATGGCACTGAGCAAAAACCGCATCAAATATATCCACTCGTTGGAGCTGAAGAAGAATCGTAAAACAGAAAAAGTCTTTCTGGCAGAGGGTCCTAAACTGGTAGGAGATTTGTTAGGACATTTTCCCTGCCGCTTTCTGGCAGCGACGCCCGAATGGTTATCGCAACATCCCAAGCTTCCGGTAGAAGATGTTTCGGAAGTGTCTGATGAAGACCTTTCCCGTGCCAGCTTATTGAAAACTCCCCAACAGGTACTTGCCATATTCGAGCAGCCGGAATATGAAACGGATGCTTCCGTCATCAGCCACTCGCTTTGCTTGGCGTTGGACGATGTGCAAGATCCGGGAAATCTGGGTACTATCATTCGTCTGGCAGACTGGTTTGGAATAGAGCATATCTTCTGTTCCCCGAACACCGTAGATGTATATAATCCAAAGACGGTTCAAGCCACCATGGGAGGCATTGCCCGTGTGAAACTGCACTATACTCCCCTGCCCGACCTCATTCAAAGCCTGAAGGATATACCAGTTTACGGCACTTTCCTCGATGGAGAAAATATGTACACACAGAAATTATCATCCAACGGATTGATTGTGATGGGTAATGAAGGCAAAGGAATCGGGAAAGAAGTGGAGCAACTCATTAACCGCAAACTTTATATTCCCAATTATCCCGCAGAGAGGGAAACGTCCGAGTCACTGAATGTGGCAATTGCTACCGCAGTAGTCTGTGCCGAGTTCCGTCGACAGGCAGCATCGTTGTAAAATCGAAAGGATAAAGTAGATAAGCATTTATTCCGGAAGGAAACGTTTCTTGGCAGAAAATTTCCGGAAGTTCCTGTAATACTTCATTTGCTTTCTGAAATATACCGGAGTACCCTTCGGAAATATCTTCTTCATTATTCAATAAAGCAATGACTCCGGGAAACCATTCCACTCCTTCAATCTCCTCTGTCAAGGAAAAGGCGGACACAACTTGTCCTTCTTCCACCCCTACCACATATTGTTTGAGATAACCATGTCCGGGCAGAAAAATAAAGTGTGAAGCAAATCGTTTGATCATCAGGGGTTATCTTTACGGAATTGAACGTGCTCTGGATTATCCAACTTCTTCAGTGTAGGTTCCGAAGATGGACGAGGACGGGCAGCATCACGTCTGCGCGGATTATCATTTATCTTCTCTTCCACAGGTTTCAGTTCCTCTTTCTTGAGTTCCTGAGGTTCTATTTTCTCTGTCTTAACAGAATCTTTCTGAATAGAATCATTCTTAGCAAACGACAGTGTATCCGTAGCATGATAACGCATCAGTGAAATGCGGTCGGTCAGCAATGTACGGGTAGCCTGTGCTGCAGGATAATAGATATACCCACGTATTTCCCGGATTTCTCCCAACGTATCGGCAAAGAGGGAAACCGTTTCCATACCCGATTTGTATACTTTCTGAATATCACTGATTATGCTGTCTTTATAAACAATCTGCATAGCCATGACGGGAGCATATAAGGAATCTGGCGCACCGTTGTGGAAGCGAAAACGAACGTTCCACCGCAAAGTATCGCGGTCTTTAAAGTTGGTATCTGAGGGTAATACGAAAGTAATCTTGTTGTCCATCGGCATACCTGTCAGCTGATAGATACGTTGCCATGCCCATACATCAATGCTGTCCCCCGGAAGACTTTCCTTCGGTTTATTGTCACGTATGGCAATTAAATGATTGACAACATCCCGCTCCGCTTTCAGCCTTGCATTTACTTTCTCATAAATCTTGGTGAGTACTTCCGGATTACGCGTGAACCAAACCATTGAAGAGTCAAATTCGGCTTGCGTAATACCATGTTTTTTAAACACCGATTCAATGTACAACACCCTTTTATAGCCATCGGTATAAGGGACTTCTTCCCCCATAGCCTTTGCTATATGGTAGTCATAAAGCACATTTTCCATCTTAGCATCCGATATAACCACCTTCGGTCTTTTCACCTGACAGGCTGTCAAACAAAATGCTAACAGGAATATGCTAAACCATTGAATTCGATGCAGACCTTTCATGATTTCTTTATTGCATGATAAGAGTCATTCAAATATTTGCTGTAAAATAATAACAGGGCAATGATACCACAACTGATAGCGGCATCGGCAAGGTTGAATATCGGGCTGAAGAATATGAAATGATCCCCACCTACAAACGGCATCCATTGAGGCCAGTTCGTATCAATGATAGGGAAATAGAACATATCCACCACCTTTCCGTAGAACAAAGGAGCATATCCTCCGCCTTCCGGCAGGAATGAAGCTATCTGCGAATGTGTACTCTCATTGAACAACACACCATAGAACACACTATCGATGATGTTACCCAACGCTCCTGTAAGAATAAGAGATACGCATACGATATAACCTGTCTTCAAGCCCTGCTTGATTATTCTCGTTAAATACCACCCTATCGCTCCTACTGCAACAATACGGAACAAGGTAAGGAATAACTTACCGAAAATCTCCATACCGAACGCCATACCGTTATTCTCGGTAAAGTAAATATAAAACCATGTAGGCGGTTCTGCATCTACCATGCCCAGCTTCTCATAAAGCCATTTTATGGCGTTTTCGCTCTGATGCCAATACATGTGAGTCTTGACATAGATCTTGATTATCTGGTCAGCAATTAATACCGAGAAAATAACGAGCAGCGCAATGCGACCTTTCGTGAGGTATTTGTTCATCCTTACTTCTTACTGTTATTTTTGGCCTCAATGCTCAGTGTAGCATGAGGCACAGCACGTAAACGTTCGGCAGGAATCAACTTACCTGTTTCACGGCAAATACCATACGTTTTGTTCTCGATGCGTACCAATGCGGCCTGCAAACCCTGGATAAACTTCAACTGACGTTGAGCCAGGCGTGTCGTTTCTTCTTTGGATAAGGTGTTGGCACCTTCTTCCAAAACTTTGTACGTAGGAGACGTATCGTCAGTATCATTACCATCGGCTCCGGTTAAACTGGCTTTCAGCAATTCATAATCGCGTTGTGCCAATTCTAACTTCTCATTAATAATGGCGCGGAATTCTTCCAATTCAGCATCCGAGTATCTTGTTTTTTCTGCCATAACTTTACGTGTTAAATCGTTAGTATTATTATTCTTTTACAACGCTTACATACAGAGAGAAATCGTCAAAGTTAAGTTCCGTGCCGTTTTCCACCTCATCGGTCAGCGTCAGTGAGGTTCCTAAAACCTGGTTACAAATATAGTCTTTATATTCGTTTACCGCATCATCTGTTTGCTGATTTTTTGATAATGTAATCTTTATTTTGTCTGTTATCTCCAAACCGCTTGATTTGCGAATATTTTGAATACGGTTAACCAGTTCACGGGCAATACCTTCGCGGCGAAGCTCTTCTGTTACGGTTACATCCAGGGCAACAGTCAGCTTTCCTTCGTTGGCAACCAGCCATCCCGGAATGTCTTCGCTGAAGATTTCTACGTCAGTAGCTTCCACAAGCACATCCGTACCATTCAGTTGCAAAGTATAAGAACCGTTCTTTTCCAGTTCGGCGATAGCGTCCTGTGACATTTCTGCTACAGCAGCAGCTACGGCTTTCATCTGTTTGCCGAATTTCGGTCCCATCTTCTTGAAGTCACATTTCACTTTCTTCACCAGCACACCGGCGGCACCGTCTACGAACTTGATATCCTTCACGTTCACTTCGCTCATGATAAGTGCCTTTACAGCTTCGATGTGGGCACGTTGTTCCTCGTCTACTACCGGTATCATGATACATTGCAGCGGCTGGCGTACTTTGATATTCACCTTGCGGCGCAAAGCCAATACCATAGAAGTTACGTCTTGTGCCATTTGCATGCGGACTTCCAGTTCCTTGTCTATCATTTCCTCCTTATATTCGGGGAATTTAGCCAAGTGTACGGATACCACGTTGTCGCGTCCCGTTGCAGTAACCAAGTCCATATAGAGCTTGTCGGCATAGAACGGAGCGATGGGCGACATCAATTTGGCAACGGTTTCCAGACAAGTGTACAGAGTCTGGTAAGCAGATAACTTATCCTGCGTAAATTCACCACCCCAGAAACGTTTACGGTTCAGACGAACATACCAGTTGGAGAGGTTGTCATTTACGAAGTCGGATATCAGACGTCCGGCCTTTGTCGGCTCGTATTCGCTATAGCAAGTATCCACTTCTTTCACCAGTGTATTCAGTACAGAGAGTATCCAACGGTCGATTTCAGGGCGTTCAGCCATCGGCACGTCAGCTTCCTTGTATTCGAATCCGTCTACATTGGCGTAGAGTGAGAAGAAAGAATACGTATTATATAATGTACCGAAGAATTTACGACGAACTTCTTCGATGCCGTCTACGTCGAATTTCAGGTTATCCCACGGAGAAGAATTGGTGATCATGTACCAGCGCAAGGGGTCGGACCCGTATTTCTCGATAGTTGAGAAAGGATCTACACCATTGCCCAGACGCTTGGACATCTTGTTACCATTCTTGTCAAGTACCAATCCGTTAGAGATAACAGCCTTGTAGGAGATAGTATCGAATACCATTGAAGCGATTGCATGGAGCGTAAAGAACCAACCGCGAGTCTGATCCACACCTTCGGCGATAAAGTCGGCGGGGTAAACCTGATGGCTATCCAGCAATTCTTTGTTCTCGAACGGATAGTGGATTTGTGCATACGGCATGGCACCGGAATCGAACCATACGTCTATCAGGTCCGCTTCACGCTTCATGGGCTTGCCGTCTTTGGATACGAGGATGATATCATCCACATACGGACGGTGCAAGTCTATCTTATCATAATTTTCTCCATTGTACTCACCGGGTACGAAACCTTTATCCTTATAAGGATTGGACTTCATGAATCCGGCAGCTACGGATTTCTCTATTTCATTATAAAGCTCTTCAACCGAACCGATGCAGATTTCCTCGCTGTTGTCTTCCGTGCGCCAGATAGGCAGCGGAGTACCCCAGTAACGTGAACGGCTCAGGTTCCAGTCGTTCAGATTTTCCAGCCACTTGCCAAAACGTCCTGTACCGGTGCTTTCCGGTTTCCAGTTGATTGTCTTGTTCAGTTCAATCATGCGGTCTTTGCAAGCGGTAGAGCGGATGAACCAGCTATCTAACGGATAATACAATACCGGTTTGTCCGTACGCCAGCAGTGCGGGTAATTGTGCACATGCTTCTCTATCTTGAACGCCTGGTTGTTGGCTTTCATCATCATGCAGAGACTTACATCGAGACTTTCGTCCTGATCGGTCAGATTCGAGTTG
>USSR01000282.1 GCA_900557355.1 uncultured Bacteroides sp. | reverse complement strand
GGTGAAGACAAACTAACGGAACGTGTAGTGTTGATGGTGGAGAACGGACAGATCTGATTCAACAACATTTTATAAATACAGGAAAGAGCAAATTTTACCCATGCACCTTTGGCTCATTCATCTGTCTTTTCAGATTGTCAATCCAATCAGATTGTTTTTTATCGGATACATCTTTCAAGAACCATTTTTGTCGATACATCAAGGACTCTCCAGGTTGCAACTCTACATACTTTCCATGATTCTCGAGCTCCAGATAACGCCCTTTCGGTGCTACAAAGATTTCTACTTCGCCTTGCCCGGGAGGAGCTTCATCCGGCCTAATGTCCGGGAAACATTTAACAAACAAAAGCCCTCTATAATAATGTGCCATCCAACCTCCATAAGCAGTCGAGAATAACTTCTGACCGCGTTCATTAGTACCATCCGGACACGGAACCCATACCATACCTTTATCTTCATACCCTCCTGTTACATCAGATTTATTCATCTGATCCGTTTCTCCTACAGGAAAAAAGCTCAAACCTCCATACACTCTCGTCACATCCCAAGGGGCCAGCCTCTTTAGCTGACGAGATACATTCCGGACAGAATAATGAATCAAGATAGATGAATCTCTTTCCGATATAGAAAACTCTTTGGTGACAGATACACCGCTTATCGAATCCGGCGGACTTACCAACCGAAGAATTTGTTTATCTATCTCTGCTTGGTAAGGTAACTCATCAACACATTGATATTGAGGCCAATATTCAGATTGAGGAGACAACCAAAACGTTGCTCCATAATATTTGCTATGTACAGAATCAGAAGTCAACAACTCCCTATCTTCACATTTAAAAGAAACAATCCGACCACCCTTTCCCGCCGATACACTGAAAGAAAGATTAGCAAAAGACAAAACATACACATCATCTTGTTTTTCTATCCGGCTTTCTCTTCGCAAAGAAGATTGGCAACCAAAGCACAAGCAAGATATAAAGAGAAATAATAGAATTTTCAGGGTTCTCATCATTCGTTCAGAGTTTCGGACATAGACGGAGGTAATATAGCATGTTTAAAGTTACCCGGAACCGAACTCATCGTAAATTCTAAAGTTCCTCCATTTACTATATCGGCATGTGTAATAAAAAGTTTATTATAAGCTCTACCATTTAGTTTCACCGATTGCACATATATGTTCTCATCACTCCAACCTACTGTTTTTACTTTAAAAGGCTTGTCTCCAATCGAAATTTCAGCCTTTTCTACCATCGGCTTTCCCAATATATATATTCCTTCTGCCGGATTCACAGGATAAAATCCCATCGCACTAAAAACATACCAAGCCGACATCTGTCCGCAATCTTCATTACCACACAATCCATCCGGCTGATCGGTATATAAAGTAGACATGATTTCATGCAATCGCTGTTGAGCCTTATGGGGTTGACCCGCATAATTATAAAGATAAGCTACATGATGGCTAGGTTCATTGCCATGCGCATACTGACCGATAAGCCCGGTTATGTCTATTGGAACATCATGACCTGACATACCTACAGGCATGGAAAACAAAGTATCAAGGACACTAGCAAATTCTTCACTGCCTCCATACAAATTTATCAATCCTTGCACATCATGAGGAACAAAGAAAGAATATTGCCACGAGTTCCCTTCCACCCAATCACATTCCCCATAAGATGAAAAGAAAGGATCAAAAGGACGACGGAAGCTACCTTGACTTGAAAAACCGTTCATTAATTTATATTCTTTATCAAAGTATGTTCTATAACCGGAAGACCGTCTCATAAAATAGTTATAATCATCTATTTTACCCAAGTCTTTCGCCATTTGAGCTATGCACCAATCGTCATAACAATATTCCAAAGCTGTAGAAACAGATTTATTATAAACATCATAAGGAATATAGCCGTATTGCTTCAACTCTTTCACGCCAAAGTTGTCCTGCATGGCTGATGTCTTCATAGCTTGATACGCTTTTTCCACATCATAATTTCTTATTCCTTTGAAGTAAGCGTCTACAATGACGGGGACAGCATGATAACCAATCATACAATTTGTCTCACTTGACCACAATGGCCACACTGGCAGTAGCCCATACTGTTCATATTGCGCAAGCATGGATTGTATCAGATCATTCACCTTATCTGGAGCAATCAACGTTAATAATGGATTTTCAGCACGAAATGTGTCCCACAGCGACAACACCGTATAATTATCAAACCCTTCGGCCATGTGTGTCTGTTTATCAAATCCCAAATACTCTTTATTCACATCATTATATAAATAAGGAGCCAATAAAGAATGGTACAAAGCTGTGTAAAAAATTGTTTTATTTTTATCAGGAGCTCCTACTTTAATCTTTGATAATTCCTTTTCCCAAACTGACTGTGTCTCACTAAGCGTTTTGTTAAAATCCCAATGCGGTATTTCTTCCGAAAGATTTTGGAGTGCATTTTCCGCACTCACAGCAGAAATCCCTACTTTTACTAACACCATCTCATTGAGCGAGGTTTCAAAATTAAGAATAGCTTTTATATTTTTACCGGAAGCTTGCTTTTCCTGAATAAACTGCTCATCTGCAGCAATGGACAAGTCAAATACCTTAGATACTTTTAAAGCAAAAAACAGTTGTTGCTCACTCCAGTATTTTTCCACGGGTTCACCCCAGCCTTTTGTTTTCCTCTCACCTATTATCGTACAACTGTCTATCTTATTTATAGAAGTAAAAAGCACAGAATCAGTCGCAAAATGATGTGATAAATCCAATATAATATGAGAAGATTCACTTTCAGGAAATGTATAACGATGGAAACCGCAACGAGGCGATACTGTCAGTTCGGCCATAATATCATAATCTTTCAATCTTACTTTATAATACCCCGGAGATGCAGACTCCTCATCATGTGAAAAACGGGAACGATACCCTTCATCCGGTTTACTTTTCGATCCCGGACTTAATTTCAAATTTCCCGTCACAGGCATCAACATTACGTCCATCAGGTCGGAACGTCCTGTACCCGAAAGATGCGTATGAGAAAAACCAATGATCGAACTATCAGAATAATGATACCCGGAACACCAGTCCCATCCTTCCAGTCCTGTATCAGGACTTAATTGTACCATTCCAAAAGGGTATGCTGCCCCCGGAAACGTATGTCCATGTCCGCCTGTTCCTATCAGCGGATCAACAAAGTCTAACAAACTATCCGCACTAATTGTGCTATTTTCGCACTTGCACCCGGATAGGGTACATAACGCCATGATGGTCCATATTATTTTTCTCATCTTTCTCAAATATTTATGAAGCAAATTTATCCGGAATTCCTCGTACATACGCCCACAAAAGGCTAAGAAAAAAGAGAAAAAGGAAAATCAAAACACAAACAAAACATGAACAAATCAATATAATAACCACATATACAGAAAGTTAGTCTCAAGTTCATTCCTATTTAAGTCATAACCACTACAAAGAAAAAACAAACTCCCGATACAATCACCCCAGAACACAAAACATTTATCCTAATTGAGAGATAAACAAAACAGCGATCATCAACCAAACCATCGACCAAAGCACTTTTTGTTTGCACTTTGTTCACGTTTTGTCTTTACTTTATTCCTTTTTTTATTCGGCTACATTGCCCTAAAGCAATACTTTTACAGCAAAATTCATTTCTTGTATAACTTTAAAATTTAAAACAATGAAAAAATGCTTAAAGGTTAAGCTTTTGATATTGATATTCCTTACTGGAATACAATATGTAAGCGCACAAGGTACAGCAGTCAATGGAACTGTCGTTTCCGATCAGAATGAACCGCTGGTAGGTGTTACAGTAACTGAAGCAGGAACTACAAACGGAGTAATAACCGACATGGACGGTAAGTTTTCGATTAAGCTGAAAAATGCTACAGGAAATCTGACCTTCAGCTATGTAGGATTCGCTACGCAAACAATTGCTGTAAATAATCAAAGTAAAAATCTGAAAATCGTATTAGCCGAAGATTCTAAACAGTTGGACGAAGTCATCGTAGTGGGTTATGGTGTACAAAAGAAAGCTAATGTATCAGGATCCATTACATCTTTGGGATCACGCGACTTACACACGATGTCTACCAATGATGCCTCACAGGCTTTACAAGGAAAAGCTCCTGTATATATATCAAGGCAAAGCGGGCAGCCCGGTGCAAGTTCTTCTATCATCATGCGCGGTGTAGGAACACTGAACAAAGCCACTCCGCTTTGGATTATTGACGGAGTCCCCGGAATGCCACTGGACAACTTTAACGAAGTAGAATCTATTCAATTATTGAAAGACGCTGCATCCGCTGCCATCTACGGTATCGAAGCTGCCAATGGAGTCGTGTTAGTGACAACCAAAAAAGGATCTAAAGGAAAAATAGCTGTAAACTACAACGGATATGTAAAAGTAAACCATGCACTCGGGCTACCTGAAACGCTGGGAACCCAAGGCTACATTGATATGTACAAAGCCAGATGGATGTCTAACAATCCGGATAAGGGTGAACCTACAACTAACGATATTAAATCATTCTATTTCCTGACTCCCAATGAGGTATCTCAACTGCCTAATACCGACTGGGTAGACGTAATGTTTAACGCCGGAATAGAACATTCCCATAGCATTGACATCTCCGGAGCTTCTGACAGGTCATCTTATTTCCTTTCAGCTATGTATTCCAATGATGAAGGTACTTTTGTAAATACAAACTATAAAAAATGGGCCATCAAGGCCCGATTTGAACAAACTCCATTGAAATGGTTGAAGTTCAGCCAAACTGTAAATTTCAATCACTCGAAAAGGAAACACAATGCATTGGACTGGCAACATATCTTACGTGCCAACCCGGCGATGAATGTATATGACGACACTAACCCGATGAATACAGGATATGGATACTTCACAGACGAATTTAAAGAAACCATTGACTGGCAAGGAGGAAATCCATTAGAAAGTGCAGACCTGAAAGATCATTGGGAAAAATGGAATACTGCATGGGGAAACTTACAAGCAATCATCACCCCGATAAAAGGACTGGTATGGACTACCAACCTGACAGGAACTCTTAGCAATCATGCGACTTCGCAGTTCTTATATAACACATTTGGAGGTATATCAACCAACTCAATTGATTTTGTAGAAGGAAAAAACATTCAAGGACATCAATTGGATTATGCTCATAATCAAAGTACTTCCTATCTATTAAACACGTACGTAAACTACAATACATTAATCGGTAAACACGATCTTGGAGCAATGATCGGTTTTGAAGTAAGAGAATCACGCAATGATGACGCATCAGGATATGCTGAATGGGGTATACCGGCTCAAGACTTAAGAAGTACTGCTCTTACCGATCATAGAGATGGTACCAACGCTTGGAGCACAGGCAGCAGCTACTCTCTATTCGGACGTATTACTTACGCTTATGATAATCGTTATTTGCTAACAGCAAACTTCAGAAATGATGCCAGTGACATATTCGCTCCAGGCAAAAGAAGTGCTTTCTTCCCGTCTGTTTCTATCGGTTGGAACATAGCCAATGAAAAGTTCTTTAAAGTGGAAAAAATAAATGATCTGAAACTAAGATTTGGTATCGGAGAAATAGGAAACAACAGTA
This sequence comes from uncultured Bacteroides sp., assembly GCA_900557355.1. Lineage (GTDB taxonomy): Bacteria > Bacteroidota > Bacteroidia > Bacteroidales > Bacteroidaceae > Bacteroides. Next base: position 2,690 of record USSR01000282.1, on the reverse strand, counting down.
TCGACAAAAACTGGTGGAGACAAGAATATAAATTGCAAACCAACGGTACTTGGCTGGCCCAAAAAACTCCAAATAAAGACGTAACATGGGAAAAAACAAGAATAACCAATATAGGAATAGACCTTGGTGCATGGAATAATGCTTTCACAGCTACTATCGACTTATATAACAAGAAAACCCGCGATGCATTGATCGAACAAAAATTACCTTCAACTATCGGTGTTGGTAGCAATACTTATAAATTGAACAAAGGAGAAATTAGTAACAAAGGTATTGAGTTGGCTTTGTCATACAGAGGTTCAATTAATCATTTTAACTACCTCGTAAGTGGAAATATCTCATACAACAAGAATAAAGTATTAAACATTGGTAATGCCAGCTATTTGTCCGGAGGAAACTTCAATCGTACGCTCGTAAACGGACCAGTAGCAGCATTCTGGGGATACGTAGCAGACGGACTATATCAAACACAAGCAGAAATAGATGCCTTGAATGCTATATCAATGGAAAAATGGGGAGTAGCATACGATGCAGGAAACATAGGCCCGGGAGATATTAAATTTAAAGACTTGAACGGAGACGGACGTATCAATGATGAAGATATGACTTCAATAGGTAATCCTTGGCCAACATACGTATATGGATTCAATGTAAACTTGGAATACAAGGGTTTTGAGTTCAACATGAACTGGCAAGGTGTAGCCGACAGAGACATATACAACAATACCAAGCAATGCCTGGAAAATATGAATGCCGACTGGAACTCAACTCCGGATGTGTGGAATGCATGGACACCCAACAATACCCATACCAGCCAGCCTCGTCTGGGTAATGCTACTCACAACTATCAGTTACCCAACTCATACATGGTTGAGGACGGTTCATACTTAAGATTAAAAAATATTCAGTTAGGATATAGTTTCGGAAAATCAATAGTATCTAAAATGAAATTATCAAAACTGAAAATTTATGTAGGAGTAGAAAATGCACTGACATTCACCAAATTCAAAGGATTTGATCCTGAATTTATAGGTAATAACAATGCTGAACAGGGAGTTTATAATTTAACTCAATACCCTCAATCCCGGTCTATTTCATTTGGTCTTAATGTTGGTTTTTAATCAGATAAAAAATATAAATATGAAAATTAAATATATGTTCATAGCAGGATGTCTGCTTCTGACATCAGCATGCAGCGATTTTCTGGATCATCCTCTAACAACGTCTGTATCGGACGATAATATTGGAGAAATTATACAAAGAAACCCCACAAAATTAGGCGAGTTTTTAGGAAGTGCTTACAGGTCTCTCGGTTCTATCCATCTTTATGGGAGACAGACCGAATATATGGCAACCATGTCACACGAAATGGATATCGATTGGTTAGGTGAAGAACAACGAAATCAATGGGCTATCAATGGACTCACTTCTACCAACAAGAATGTAGAAGAGGCATACATAAAATATTATAAGGCCTTAGCGTCTACCAATCTCACGCTAGACTTGATAGATCATATAGATTTGGAAGCACTGGATGAAGAGAAAAAAACAATGGTAATGAACTTTCAGGGTGAAAGCTTATTTTTGAGAGCATTTATACATTTCGATTTATTACGCCTATTCGGAGAACAAGGACCTTCTTTCGGAGGAACTTATCCAAATAATAAAGATGCAAAAGGAATTATTCTAAGAGAAGGTGTTGCAGACGCTAGTAATGCAATTACTGCCAGATCGACTATTGAAGAATGTTACCAATTGATAATCAAAGATCTGAAAAAAGCCGAAACCTGTATTGGTGATAATCAGATCCCGGTCAATACTACAATACCCGGTCCCGGTTACACAGACACTGATTATACCAAAGACCAGGGATGGGCTCAAAGACCGGCTGTGCATGCATTACTTGGAAAAGTATATCTGTACATGAGCGACTTTACCAATGCCAAAATAGAATTTGAGAAAGTGATAGGTGACAACCGCTTTAAATTGGACAAACCTGTCAACTTTACAGATTATATTCAGCATACAGATAATAACCCCGAATGTATCTTCTCCCTACAATATTATCTCTCATCAGGAAGTGCTTATGAGGATGCCCCCCAACATCACTTGGTTCGTATTTTCGGAGGAGCTCCGGGTGCCTGGAACAACTATTTCGTCGATCAACGCACTGCAGCGCGATTCGGAAACGATCCTCGACTGAATGAAGCCACACTATACGGTTATAATGTAAAAAAATGGAGTACTGCCACTACAAAACCTGAATTTGAACAAGTGAATACAAGTGACCCCACTTACAGATATTACCAACGCAAGTATATCGACTTCTATAATGTGTCTTCACCTGTGTTCTCAACCAAGAATGTAGACATCATTCGTTTGGCAGATATTTATCTGATGTATGCCGAAGTTATGCTCAAACTGAACTCTGCAGATGTAGCTACCGAGTATGTAAACAAAGTCCGTCGCCGTGCATGGGGTGAAAGCAACTATGACGTACCCGGTACCAAAGGAGAAGATTTTACGACTGTCACTATGGAAATACTTCAAGAAGAACGCTACAAAGAACTATTCTTTGAGAATACCCGTTGGTATGACATCTGTCGTTGGGGAATACTGGAGCAGGAACTGGCTAAATACCCTTCAACAAATGCAGGAACTGTACATTATGATCCACAGGACTATTATGA
>USSR01000281.1 GCA_900557355.1 uncultured Bacteroides sp. | reverse complement strand
TGTACACTATTATACCTGTGCCATTGCCACTACTATGATGGAAGAGATCAGAACCACCAAGCCTAAGATAAGAACGGCAATCGTAGTATTGCTGACACCTTTCCACTCTTTCAGCAAAATACCCCAAACATTACTGAACGTAACATTCAGTGACATCAGGATACTCCAAGAGAAAGCAAGAAGTATAGGACTGTCTGTCAAGAAACTCTTACCCATTTCAAGACCAAAGAACTGTGAATACCACAGTACACCGGCAAGAGCACAAAATAAGAGATTATTCGTCAATGTCGTACCTTTTACAGAGAAATATTCCTTACCGGTTTTATTCTTGATATTCTGCCAAATACAATAAACAGCATTTGTACAGAAACCACCGAGAGTAACCAGGAAAATTACAGGTAAACCAGCATAAAGAGCTTCTACTCCACCTGCCAAAGCAGCTCCTTTGATAGGTGTTCCGGCATCCAACCCAAGAGCAAAACACGCACTCATCACACCTGCCAGCAATGCCACGAGCAAACCTTTCGTCAGGGCAAAGTCCTTAACAGCTGCCCGTTTTTCTTCTTCCGTCATATTCTTGGAGCGAAGACTACCGGCATATCCGATGATAGCAATACCAGCCAGCGTTATGCAGACGCCAATAAGTAGCATCAGTCCTTCACCATGCAGCAAATCTTTTCCGGCAAACAAAGCAGGGAAGAGTGTTCCGAATCCGGCGCATGTACCGAGGGCTATACTTTGTCCAAGTGCTACACCCAGATAACGCATACTTAACCCAAAGGTCAATCCACCTACGCCCCACAGAACACCATAAACCATAGCAGGCAAAGCACCGCCTGCCCCCCAAAGTTCAATCAGCGAACTTCCCGCCGGAATGGCAAGCAATGCCCCCAACAACGGGAAAACAAGCCATGCAAAGATTCCCTGTACAAGCCAGAAACTCTCCCACGACCAGTTTTTCACCTTGTTAATGGGTACATACGAACTACTCTGTCCGAAACTCCCGATAGCTATAATCAACAATCCTATCAGTGTATTCATGATAATAACGTTTAGTAATCACTAACCATTAATCACTTAATTACGTTTCGACGTAACGTCTGCTTCGTATTTCTGTATCTCAGTAATGAATTCTTCACCTACAGGTACACCGTTCTTTAAGCAGAACATATCCCAAACTGCATTCCAAGGTAAAGATTTTCCTTCTTCGAGCAAAGCAAGACGCTCAAATAACTGATCATTTGCTTCATATTTGCGCAAAGTATCCAGTGGTTCCAACAGAGCTTGCAACACACATTTCTGTGTAGCACGGCTACCTATAACATACGCACCGATACGGTTAATAGAAGCATCAAAATAATCCAGACCGATATGTACGCGATCCAAAGCATTACAACGTACAATTTCTTTGCAGAGATCCATTGTTTCATCATTCATAATCGTCACGTGGTCAGAATCCCAACGTACCGGACGGCTCACATGCAACATGATTTCCGGAATGAATAATAATAAAGAAGACAGTTTGTCCGCAACGCTTTCAGTCGGGTGGAAGTGACCTGTATCCAGTGTAACAATCTTATTACGGCTCACACCATAACCAATATAGAAGTCATTGGAACCTACCGTATAACTTTCCAGACCGATACCAAATACTTTAGACTCTACACAGTCTTTCATATTCTTGTATTCCACTTCGAAAATGCGATCCAGAGAATCCTTCAGTAATTCACGATACAACATACGGTTCACAGTGATATCCTTGCTGCCATCATGTACCCACAGATTCATGATACAAGGATCACCCTGGCGCTTACCCATCTCTTCTGCAATAGCACGGCAACGCTTTGTATGCTCTACCCAGAAGTCACGAATACCTTTATCAGGATTAGAAAGGGAAAGATTACCACTCTTCGGATGAGAGAAAGAAGTGGAATTGAAATCCAACTTCATATTATTTTCAGCTGCCCACTGTATCCAACTTTCGAAGTGAGCCGGTTCTACTTGGTCACGGTCAACAAATTTGCCACCGAAGTCACCATAGATTTCATGAAGATTCAAGCGGTGAGTTCCAGGAATATAGCTGGCTGCTTTCAATACGTCTTGTCTCAGTTCTTCCATATTACGAGCCTTGCCAGGATAGTTTCCGGTAGCCTGAATGCCTCCGGTCAATGCACCCTGTGCTTCAAATCCGGCTACATCATCTGCCTGCCAGCAATGCAGGGAGAGGGAAATCTTTTGCAAGGTGTCCATTGCTTTCTCTACATCTACGCCGATAGCTGCGTAACGTTCTTTTGCCACTTCATAGGCTTTTTGAATCAATTCTTCTTTCATGATGGTACTAGTTTTTTAGTTATTAGTTATAATTTATTAGTTATACGTTATCACTGACAAGTAATATTAGGCTAACTGCAAGAAATGCAGATAAGCGGTATTCCAAACTTCAACGTTCTCCGGAGTAAAAGTCTTCAATGGAATAGAACGATTGATAAGTTGGCGCATGGAAACAATGTCACTTGCTGCACCTGCTGTGAGAGCTTGTATCATTACGTTGCCGATAGCGGTCGCCTCCGACGGTCCGGCAACAACAGGAATACCTACCGCATTGGCAGTCCACTGATTCAGCAAATCATTACGGCTTCCTCCTCCAATAACGTGCAGTACTTCTACAGGACGGGGAGAAAGGCTGCACAAGTTCTCCAAAACTTGGCGATAGCGCAGTGACAGGCTTTCAAAAATACAACGTACAATTTGTCCACGTGTCTCCGGTATCGGTTGATGATGGTCAGCGCAATAAGTACGAATAGCCTGTTCCATATTCATCGGGTTGGCAAACAGAACATCATCCGGATTTATCAGACTACGGAAAGGTTCGCATGCCTCTGCTTCAGCAATCAGCTCAGGATAAGATATTTCTTCCCAATCGCAACGGCAGCGTTCCAACAACCACATGCCACAAATATTCTTCAGTAAACGAATCGTCCCCGCAACACCTCCTTCATTCGTGAAGTTCAGTGCTTCTGTTTCTTCATTAATAACCGGTGCATCTGTCTCCACTCCCATCAATGACCATGTGCCACTGCTCAGATAAGCAAAGTTACGGTCCAATGCTGGTACGGCAGCCACAGCGGAAGCCGTGTCATGTCCGGCAACTGCAATCACAGGTATTGCTCCCAGTCCGGTAATCGTTTGTATTTCTTTGGTCAATACGCCTATTTTCTCACCCGGATATACAAAACGCCCGAAGTTATCTTCCGTTAATCCAAGCTCTTTCAGCAATGCCGGTTCCAGACGACGCGTTTCAGCATTTACCAATTGAGCCGTACTGGCAATGGTATATTCAGTCACCATCTCTCCGGTCAGTAAATAACTAAGTGCATCCGGCATGAAAAGGATCTTATCAGCCATTTCCAGTGCACTATCCTTATTCCGGCGTAAAGTATCCAACTGGAAAAGCGAATTGAAATTCATGATCTGAATACCTGTCCATCCATATACCTGCTTGCGGGGAACGCGGGCAAAAAAAGCCTCAGGAGCTCCCATCGTATGCGGATCACGATAAGAATAGGGCTGACGAAGCAAACCACCATCTTTACCCACACATACAAAATCGACTCCCCAGGTATCAATTCCAATAGAGGTTATCTGCACATCATCCATCCGGGCAGCCAGTTTCAAACCTTCCAGAATATGACGGTACAATTCGTAGATATCCCAGTAGTAATGTCCTCCAACTTCAATCAGATGGTTAGGGAAGCGGTTCACATCTTGTAGTTCTAATCCTTGCGGAGTGAATGTTCCCAGTATGGTACGGCCGCTGGTAGCACCCAAATCAACCGCAAAAAAGCAATGTTTCATGATATTAAATAGATTTTTGACGATACAAAAATAGGGGATTACTCCCCTATACTCTGTATTAGTTTTGATTGAAAAGATGTTATTTCTGATATTCTTACCACAAAGGATACTGTATATGCAAACGCTCAAAAGATAATATGGTACATAAATGATAATTTAGCGTTCTGCGCTAAATTATCATTTTATACTCTGCATCGGAATCAAGCGCACAGGCCCCAACAAACCACTTGGCACCGATTCCCACTTTCCATAATTATCCTTCTTATAATGGATATTCACAATATTGGCATCTTTATAGATACGCCAAGGCACATTACGACGATCCATATCCGCAATACGGTTGGCAGGCAGATTCGTTACTTCCACTTCAAGTGTATTCACACCCGGACGAAGATATTTACCCACTAAACAACGGTAAGGAACAGCTATAAGCGTAGCTACCTCTTGTCCATTAATGCGTACACGTGCGCTCTCGCGAACATCGCCAAGATCAAGCATCCATTCTCCAGCCTCAGCAGGAGTTTTCAAAGTGAATGTGGTGGTATAACAAGCTGTCCCCATTGTATTTTTCACACCTTCGGCAGCTATTTCCGTCCACGAACCAAGAGAAACACTATCCGGTACATTACTTACCACAGGCATTGCTTCTACGAAACTAAATCCCCATTTACCGGCAAAAGAACAAGCACCCGGAAGTATCTTTGCCGCTTCATCCTGGGGCATAGATGTCCAATACCCATATTCCGGTACGGCAACATCGTGATCTGTAAATGTTTTCAGAATAATAGACTCACCGGATGCCAATTGCAGGAAGACTTCTGTCCTGCCATTATTCTGACGCAACCGCGCCTTACCGGATGTACCATTCATCGGATTATAAAGCATTGCAGAACGTGCCTGTACAGCCAATGGTATCCAACTTTCAGTGTCTTCTGTCTTTAAAGCTGAGATAAAATAGTGGTATCCTTCGGAATGTGAGCGGCGGATGCTACTCAATCCAAAAGCAGTCTTCATTTCTTCGGGAACGGTGGCAGTGGCAGCCAGTGTGCGGGCATAATCTGTTCCGAAAAGGACATGCCCTTTTCCTTCCCGTTCCTTTATTTGTGCCAAAGCTTTATTAAACTCTGCACGACGTTGACCCAAATCATTCAATCCCGGTACATCTTCCGGATACTGTTCCAGGAAAACAATCGTAGCTCCCTCATCCGCCAGGCGAAGTAATTTCTCCATCACATCAGCAGGCATCAAGCGCGCACCGGGAACTACCAATGCCTTATAAGAAGCTCCACCGGAAGTCAATATCTTACCGTCCTGACACATAGCGTTACGGATAAAGTTATCGGAAATATAATCCATATCATATCCTGCACCATAAATGCGATGCACTGCCTCTATAAACCGAGGAGCACGTTTCGCCATCTTATGAATATCGAAAAGCAGCAGACGACCGTCCTGATCGTCCCACATATCATAAACAGGCAGATAAACCAGGAAGTCATTATCCGGTTGTCCCATTTGCAGGAAACTCTGGCAACGGGTGACATAATCAAAGAATGCCGGAGCATCCCGCCAGATATTATTTGTAGGGCTCATATCAATAGAAGCATAAAACTTCCATCCCGGCCATGCGGCCTCAGCCGGCGAGTAAGTCGTTCCATGGAAATACATGTGATTCACACCGGAAACGAACATCAAATCCATATCGGGCTTACACTGCGATAGTGAAGTACGGAAATGCTCTGTCAACCAAGTGAATGTCTCCGAAGTCGTATAAGGCTTTCCTGCGATATGTGCCGCCGAAGAAGCATATTTCAGCATGGAGAGATCAGAGTCGTTAGGACGAGTCAACGAGTCTTTACGTAGTCCGCGGATACCGAAGTCCGACAGTCCAAAGCCCTCACATTCGGGTACATCGACCGTTGCATAAAGATCTATAAGGTTACCGGGTGAGCCGTGTGCCTGATTACGGGTACGTGAACCATGTTTGTGCGCCCAGTCCGTCCACTGACGGGTAAAGTTCTCCTGAAGCAGTTCTGCAAGAGTCTCACGATAATCGGAAATGATACGGCGGGTAGTCTCTGTACGCTCTTCTGAAAGGAAATCGGGCAAGAACTCCTCCAATTTATATCCACGACGAAGAGCAAATTGCTCAAACAGGTCACCTGTCCAGTCAGCACCGTAAACCTCATAAGAATCATTAAAGAAATTATGCGGATACTCAGTTGGAGTCCCGGCTGCTCCATTAGCTGTCTTTCCTGAGAAAGCCTGTTCAAAACGATTCAAGTAATTGGATACAGCTTTTGCCGAGAAGTGATTCATCACATATCCTTCACCGCCGGGTGCAGCACGTTTTACCTTCTGGAATGTTTTTCCTATGAAAGCGGCAATCAAACGCCACTCTCCTTTTGGTGCTTTCCATCTCAGCTTTCCGTTTTCTATCTTCGACGTCAGGTCATAGCAACGCACAACTTTTTGTTCCTTCGGGGTAGAAGTGTCTGTCAGAACCCTGAAAGCCATCAGCCGACACAATTTGGCATACGGACGTTGTTTTTCATCCGTCACTTCTATGGTTGTTTTCAAGCGTTCGCCGCCTTTCAATGTATATTCTTCAATCAGTAATTTACAGGCTGCATCTTCTATACCCACTTCCGGACCACCAAAAGGCCATCCCGTACCCGTATTCATATCAATCTTCATACCCAGACGCGCAGCCTCACTTTCCGTATGGCGCAACATCCGCATCCACTCGGGCGTAAGGAACTGAATTTCGTTTGCGTCATTGCCCTGCACTCCATAAATAGGAGTAACTTCCATCGTCCCCATTCCGGCTTTGGAGTATGCTTCCAGATTACGAGTCAGGTTAGCCGCATCTACTGCACTCCCCATCCACCACCAACGGGCACCGGGTTTAGCTTCCGTGGTTACCTCAGGCCACGAGATGTTCTGTGCAGAAATGGTTCCGGCACAGAAAGAAGCAAAAATTATTGCTAATAAATTCTTTTTCATGATATATATTATTTATAAAAGCGACAGTTTGTCACTTTCCCAGCTCAATGCACCCCATAATAAACGGTCCTGTTGCTTTCGCATCATTATCCCGCATCTTTTCACCTATATAATATTCAAAGCTGCCATCGCGATACGGATGTCCACCCAAGCCGCCTACCTGACAGCAGCGTGTCAATGTCAATGTACCATCCTGGCACTCTACTATCAATTTGCTCTTCAAACCATTGAAAGCCTTCTCCGCCACAGCACGATACTTTTCATCAATATATCCCTTGTTCACAGCCTTTGCATAAGCATACATGAATTGCGTCGTCACAGATGCCTCCGGGAAGTTTCCTTTCCGTTTCGGCTGATCAAGCACCTGATACCACAAACCATTCTTATCCTGATATGCAGGCAACACCTCAGCCAGCCCTTGTATCCACCCGATCATCCGGGCACGTCCTTCATGGTCTTCTGGAATATAATCCAATGCATCCACCAGCCCCAAAACCCCCCAGCCGATACTGCGTCCCCAGAAGTTAGGAGAATGCCCGGTTTCCGGATCGGCCCAACGCTGGCTCTTACTTTCATCCCAAGCATGATGATAAAGCCCGGTCTTGGCATCATAGGTATGTTTCTGACAAAGCGTGAATTGTTTCACTGCCTCATCAATCCATTCAGGTTTATTGAATTCTGCACCATACTGGGCAAGGAAAGGGGAAGCCATATACAAACCATCCAGCCAGATCTGGTGTTGATAAATCAACTTATGCCAGTAAGCACCTTCCAACGTACGCGGATGATTTTTCAACTGTCTGACAAGGGCATCCATCGCCGTCTTATATTTCTCCTTACCAGTTTCACGATACAAGTCGAACAGAACCTTACCTGAATTTATATAGTCAAGGTTGTATGTTTCCACACGATACAGATGGATTTCCCCTTTGTCATCAATCAAGGAGTCTGCCCATTGCTCCACATAGTCAAAGTAACGGCGTTCTCCCGTCTTCTTCCACATTTGCAGCATCGCACAGCAACCTACCCCTTGTGCATACCCAAAGAAAAGACGCTTTCCATGATCCAGCTGATACGCCTGCGGAAAACGTACCATCTCCGAATCAGCAAACCAACGGGCATACGAATCCGGTTGCCATGTATCTGTACGGAAAGGATTGGTCATTGCATCCGGGTTTTTCAGTTTTAATGTCCATTTACCGTTGGCAGCTGCTTTTGCTGTTACTACTTTGTCTGCCCACGATGCTTTAACAGTTACTTTTTCTCCGGGCGTAGCCTTGCCCCACACATTCACTTGTGCATTTTGCTGCAATACCATGTTATCAGAGAAAATGGCAGGTAACGTCACCTTTGCTTCTGTGGTGAGAGAAGCAAATAAACCTAATACAAGGAATATTGAAAATCTAAGAAGCTCTTTCATGTGCCTTTAATAGTTTATAGATTCACATAGATTATTTTATAGAACATGCCAATACCTGACGGCACAAAAATAGGGGTTTCCACCGAACCCCC
>USSR01000280.1 GCA_900557355.1 uncultured Bacteroides sp. | reverse complement strand
CCAAATGCCCGCCGTAATAAACTATTTCCTCGAAAATAAAGGTATGGAAAAAGTGAAAAAGGAACAGCAAACAATACTGAATGCCTATACTCTGGATTTTTCAAAACATGCAGAAAATAAAGATATTCCCCGTATTACTCATATTTGGAATTCCATTCCCAGCCAGTTGGCTAAAGAGAATAGAAAGTTCCTATATAAATTGGTTAAGCCCGGTGCACGTGCCCGTGATTATGAAGACGCTTTGCTTTGGTTGGAAAGTGCCGGTTTGATTTACCGGGTATTTTGTACAACAAAACCGTTTCTTCCTTTGAAAGCCTATGATGATTTGTCAGCATTCAAAGTCTATCTATCCGATGTCGGACTGTTGCGTGAATTATCCGGGCTTCCATCTGAAATTATATTTTTGGGTAACGGTGCATATACGGAATTTAAAGGAGCTATTGCTGAAAATTATGTTTTGCAGAGTTTAGTTCCTCAATATGATATTCTTCCACGATATTGGACTTCTATAGGGAAAGCTGAAGTTGATTTTGTCATTCAGTCTGGTAGTGAAATTATCCCTGTTGAAGTAAAAGCTCAAACTCGGTTAGGAGGTAAAAGTTTGTCCGTTTATGATGCAAATTATCATCCGGCATGTAAGTTACGCTATTCATTGAATAATCTAAAACAAGATGGCACGCTGATTAATATACCTTTATATCTGGCAGATTGGACAAAGAAGATTGTTAATTTTTTGACCTTGCACTAATTAAATTAATGATTATTTAATTAGTGCAAGGTCTAAAAGTATCTGCTTATGTTCTGATTGTCAAGGAGTATTTTGCAGGATGAACCTATTTTAATAGTTTACAGATTCCGATAAATCACTTTCTGCATTTTTCTTATTGAGTGCTGTTACGAAATAAGTTCCTTTTTCATTCAGTTTGAATGTGGTATCTTTAGTGGTCCCTATTAAACTGGCTATTTGGTTGATACCATTATCTTTATACACTGCATAATAAGCAGCTTGTACTCCACTCCATGATAAATTACTTCCACTTACGCGGACATTAGTAGGAGTGTTTGGCTTTTCAGCTATGGTTCTGCCTAAGTAGGGGAGTAAGACAGGGGTTTTATATACATTCCTGATTACATCCATAATCCTAACTTTATTTTCTACCAAATATTTAACGCTATACAAAACACTTCCTTTTACTTTTGGTTTTGTTTTTGCAAAGTCGAACTGTTTCTGCAGATCTTCGGACGACTGGAATTTACTACCATATGCCGGGTCACCAAATTTATAAACTCCATATCCTACTAAAAGATGATTCTCATAAATATATTGTGACCATAAATTTAGTCTCTGGTTAAAACTACTTTCTTCCGTACCCGTAGCAAAATACAATTGTGGAATTACAACATCCACCCAGCCTTCTTTCGACCACTTTTTCACATCTGCAAACAAAGTATTATAGTTACTATCCATATTGGCAGCAGGACTGATGGAGAAAATAACATCAGGGCGAGTCTCGATAATAGTCTTTTGAATATTCTGGATTACTACATTTACGTTATTTCGTCTGAAATCAGCAATATTATCAAATTGTGCCTTACCATATTTTTCATATTCCACATTATCATTCATGCTCTCAGATGCTTCTAATGCAGGATAGAAATAATCATCCATATGAATACCGTCAACATCATATTTAGTAATAATTTCCTTGACGATTTGTGTGATACGGGTTTGCACCTCGGGTAAAGCCGGATTGTAAATCCGAATCTTTTCGTAATCCTTAGTCAGTTCAGAAGGAATCTTTGGGTCCAACTGAGGAAATGAGGAGTTCTTATTTGCCCGGGTTGAAATACGATAAGGATTCAACCAGGCATGGAATTGGATGTTTCGTTTATGAGCTTCTTCAATAAGAAATCCCAGAACGTCATAACTTGGCTTAACTCCGGAAGTTCCTGTGATATACTTACTCCAAGACTCATATTGCGAATCATAAAATGCATCTGCCATTCCCCGAATCTGGAAGAATATTGCATTCATTTTGTTTTCGACTAATAAGTCCAGATAGTCAATATACTTTTGTTTCTGAGCTGTAGCATTGTATTCCTCCATGGGCCAGTCGATACCCCAGGCTGTAGTTACCCATACTCCACGTAACTCTTTTTGAGGCAAAGTCGCAGGTGTATTTTCTTCCGGTGGCGGTATAATATCATCGTCATTGTCCTTACTACAAGATGCGACAAATGCAATGAAAATAATCAAGGTTAGATATTTCAAATATTTCATTCCTAAATTCAGAATAATGAAGCCGCCTAATTCTCACTCATTAGACGGCTCCTATGTTAATACTATAATTTATTTGATTAAAAAACGAAGATAGTTATTAATCTTCTTCCTCTTGTTTGATAGGGAATTCACAGATTACAAAACCAGAATCTGTACGCGAGCCGAAAATGCAGAGTTTAGCATCCTTTCCATTTTCATCTTTCTCTATAAGATAATCTGTTTGTGCAAGAGCTGCTCCATTACCGCTTCCACCCAAGATGAATTTATAATCAGGATTATGATTATCTCCTTCATCAAACTTCTGCATTGCTTCAGCCACTGTACTCCCCTTGGTCAGATTGTAAACAACCAAGGAAGGAGTTGCTTTAGATGCACTTCCTTGTCCGGCACTACAAACTATCAGATAACGTTCCTCATTAAAGGTAAATATCCTGGGGGCAACCGCTTCTGTTTCCAAGTTCGATTTGTTCATTGCATATTTACTTCCAAGAGATTCATCAACCAACGTAACAGGCAATCTTACTCCTGACCATACATATTGCTCTGTATCTTCTATCCTATACACATTGGTAACCATAGTCGCATCAGCGCTTGAAGTCAGTACTTTCGGTTCACCTATTGTCTTATGATTACTTACGGTCAGTCTCAAAAATTTAGTAGATGCATTATCTCCGAAGAAGATAAATCCATTACCGTTTTTATCAATATTGACTGATATATTATCTCCATGTCTGTTTCCAGCTCCAGGAATATCCGATACTTTGATATCGGCAATAACTTCAGGTTTAGAAGTTGGTGTATCCCAATAATAAATCTTCAATGGTGATGCTTGAGAACCTGATAGAGATGCAATATATACATGTCCGTTTGTCAATGCTCCCATATTGTAAGAATAGGTTCCACCCGTTACGCCCGTAAGATCCAACATTATCGGTTTAATTTCACCTTTCTTCAGTTCAGACACCTTAAGAAGATGTGGAGCAGTTTTTCTGCTGACAATCAATACATGTTCACCATCATAAGAAGCACATCTTGTTAATAGGCTTCCATAATCAGGATAGATATTGTCTCCGGAGAAATCATATACTGTAGGCTTCTCAAAATCAGCTCCGTATACCGGAATTCTTTTTCTGACTCTTATAAAATATTCTTTGTATCTCTTTTGATTTACTATCCGAAGAACCAAAGTCTTAGAAGCAGTTTCTTCATCCATAGAAAAATCCAATACCGAATTTTGAAGAGTAGCTCCATCAGAAAGCTTCGCGTCCAGATTAAGAGCAGAGAAGTTCGTTGTCATATCCAAGCGAGGGAAATTGATGATTTTATTGTCTTCATCAATAGTTCCTTCTACCACTGTATTGCCATCTGCACCTGCATTGGTTATTTTGATAGAAAGAAGTTCGGTATCATAAGGTGCTATATGGCTTTTCGGATAATCCTCATCGCAGGATACCAGACCAAGTCCCAGCAATACAGCCAAAAATCCTATATTTCTTATTAATTTATACATAATCTCATGTTTTAGTTTAAAATAATTTCCATGATTTCACTGATTCATATTGTCAATTGATGCCTGTTGGCCAACCTTCAGTCTGAGTCAAAGTATATCCTTTATTCTTATAGTCCGAAATTTGATTCGTACCAATAGGAGAAAGATACGGATTAACATTAGGAACATTCAAGAACGGCAGTCTACCCTGATTCTGTGTAGGATAGAAGAAACCATTCATCTTAGCTGCATTGGTTCCGTCATATACCGTAAAGCTTCCGTCTTTGCCCATTACCCTGAGTTTCCCTTTATTCTCATCCTTCAACTCGCTTTTTACTTCATTGTTGAAATTAACCCAGGTACCAATCAGCAAATCTTCATTCTTGTCGGTATCCATGTATTCCAGCTTTTTCCAACGCCTTAAGTCAATGATACGTGAGAATTCAAAAGCAAATTCCATTCTTCTTTCCCGTCTGATCTCCCAAAGTAGCGCCGGTACAGTAGGATCTCTATGAGGATCTTGTGGAAGTGCGTCCAATTTCATTTCAGCTGTCATTGTTACTCCTAAAGCTTTGGCTTCATCTGCCACCGGTCTTTTGCGAATCAGATTGATAGATATATCTATATCAGACTGAGAGACCTCTGCACCACCCAATGTTGCAAGTTCAGCTTTCGCTTCAATCCAGTTTAGCAAGACTTCAGCATAACGCAATACCGGATAACCGGTTACGTTTTTCTCGCTCTGGAATTCGGCAGCCGGAGAGCCACCACTTTCAATATAACTCAGTCCACTTCGTGGGATAAACTTTGTTACATATAAATAGCTACTCTTGGCTCTTGGAGTAGGTTTAGTATAGAAGCTGGCTTCAAAACGAGAATCTCTTGTTTTAATCAAATTGCTAAGAGTAAAATCATCTGCATTTTCCAAAGAAGAAGTCTGCCAATCTTTACCATCTGTACAGATGAACGCCTTAATCAAATCCAGGTTTGGACCAACATCAGTAGGGTCATTCATATTACAAGTCGATGCGATGGAATGCGTAACGTTTTGAGCAGCATCATATTTTCTGTATAAAATGCAATCCTTACTGTTGGTTAAGTCAGTAGAACCGAATAATTTACGGAAATCTTCAACAATACCATATTTGCCACTATTCATAACCATTTCTGCTGCAGCAACAGCTTGATCGAAGAACTTTTTAGCCCGTTCGTTATTTTTATAATAATATTTCTGCCAGCTTGCCTCAAACAGAGCCCATCTTGAAACCATGGCAGCTACTACGTAACGATTCACATATTGACCTCCATCATTCAAACGAACGTTATGTAATGCATACTCAAAATCGTTGTAAACTGCATCCATAACCTCGTTTCTCGGAGTGCGGTCTTTGTATAAACCATCCTTATCTGTATTCTGTACTTCTGTGTCGTAATAAGGAACATCGCCAAAAACATTTACCAGACGAGCATATTCCAGTGCTCTGAAGAAGCGTCCAACACCTGTCCAATGGTTGTATTGTTCGTCTGTCAGTATTTCAGGCATCAGGTTAGTGATGCGGTCAATCATAACATTTGCTTTTCTAACCCAGGCAAAATTCCATGTAGGACCGGTAAATTCACTTTGCCACATCATGTCCAGACTTGTACTTCCTTTAGATGTAGGAACCGTACGCCCAAATTGTGTTTGAGTGGACATCCTCACTGCATCGTCATTAAACGTATAATTGGCGTTAGGAGCATAAGTCGTTGTATACTTTA
Source organism: uncultured Bacteroides sp. (assembly GCA_900557355.1). GTDB lineage: Bacteria > Bacteroidota > Bacteroidia > Bacteroidales > Bacteroidaceae > Bacteroides. The sequence goes on along the minus strand of USSR01000280.1, from coordinate 2,928 downwards.
ATCCATACCCCACAAAGAAGTTTGTGTAAAAAGCATTAGCATATAGACGTACTCTATCTTCATTGGTCCAATATGCATCATCCTCAGCCGTAGTCAATGACGGGCGGTCGAGCACATCATTGCAGTTCGTAAACAATAAAACGACACTGGCTAAAATTATAAATATTTTTAATTTCATAATGATTCTATTTTAGAAGGTTAATTGAACACCACATGACAAACTTTTGAATACCGGTGTACCGGTACCTGTACGTCCAAGGTTATAGTTGGTGGAGAACATAGAATATCCTGATATAGCTTCCGGATCAATAGGCAATCCTCTTAGGTTATCAAATGTAAAGAAGTTCTCCAATGACATATAGACTCTCGCTTTGCTGATGTATATCTTAGATAAAATATTTGTCGGGACGGTATATCCTAATGTAATATTCTTAATTCTTAAATAAGACATATCCAGTAGATAGCGGGATTGTTTCTGCATAGCAAATCCAGTATTGCTGCCACCTAAGTCCCATGCTCTGGGATAGAAAGCGTTGGTGCGTTCTTCTGTCCAATAGTCTGTTGTAAAAGTTTTAGGCAATGCACCTTCCTTAGCATTATACCCGGGAATTGCTAATTGACCGCTACCCCAAATCTTGCGTTTTCCAATACCTTGGAAGTAAATAGAAAAATCAAAGCCTTTATAGTCAGCGCCCAATCTGAAACTGTATTCATAACGAGGAGTAGTATTACCGATAACGGTTTGGTCGCCTGGATTACCATTTGTACTGGTTCCCGGAGTGATGTAACCATCACCGTCAATATCTACAAATTTGGTATCACCAGGAGAGAATATTAGCTTATTTCCATCTTCATAATGCACCTGATAAACCGGATACTCTGAAGATTGCTTATAGGTGGTGCGAGCTGTTCCATTATAAATAACGATAATCTTTTCAATCTGACCGTCTGCTCCATATACAAAATCTTCTTTTTGGAATAATCTGTCGGTAACAAAACCATAAATATCACCATAACGTCTACCTGTTGAGTAGGTAGTTCCTAAACTTCGATCTTCCCACGGAGTCAAGTAGTCAGCACCTCTTGTGATAAAAGTAGAAGCGTCTGAAATAGATGCTGTTGCATTAATACCCAATCCGTTAGCAAAACGATGGTTGAAGTCGGCTGACAATTCCCAACCCTTAGTTCTCAGGCTACCATAATTGCCACTGGGAGCAGCTGCGCCAAGAGTTACTGGCAGGCTTTCACCAGGGATAATCATGTTCTTTGTATCCCGTTGGAACCAGTCGAAAGTGACTCCGAACTTATTATTAAAGAATCTGAGATCGATACCAAAGTCCAGTGTTTCGATTTGCTGCCAGCTAATATCGCTGTCCACCAATGATGGGGTACCGAACATAGGTGTTTTATTTCCACTTCCATCCAACCATGATGATTGACCATCTGACAATATGGATTTATACAGAGTGTTTGAAACAGATTGGTCACCAATACTACCCCATGAAGCTCTGAATTTACCGAAGCTTAAGATATTGTTAATAGGTGCCATAAACTTTTCATTGGTAAATACCCAGCCGGCAGAGAAAGAAGGGAACCACTTCCAACGCAGATGCTTTGGGAACTTGGATGAACCATCCCTACGTATATTTGCTTCAACGAAATATCTATCTTCAAAAGAATAGTTGAGACGGCCAAAAAAACCTAATTGTGCTTCCCAGTTCCGGTTTCCTTCAATAAATTGATCTCCGGATGCCAATGGGAATTGCGGATTTGTCAAATCAATCAGATTTGTTTTCCAACCTTTATATGACCTCCATTTATTGGTAACTCTGTTCATACCTGCCATAAACTTGAATGCATGTTGTTTTTCTGGACCCAGCAACAAGTTATAAGTGGTATAAATGTTGAAAGTATTGTTATCAATAGATTTACTGTTATTGCCTACCTGACTGGCACTTGGCCCGGAACTGTTATAGTATTTGTTCACCGGGAAGCGATATGCAGGCATACCACCGGTATCTACTCTCTCTCCTTGTTCGTTAACAAATACTTGACTGCCGTTTTCCATCCAGGCAGTGGGAGCATACCACATTTCACCCGCCTCATATTGCATTACGGATGAATTCGTTTCAGTAGTTTGTCTGTCATATGTATAGTCAAACTTGACATCCCAATTTTTGGTCAAATTCAGTGTGAAACCTAAATTAATATTGTAGTATTTATTTTGCAGATTATCCGTATTGGCAGCTGCCATTTCGTAGGTAGGTTCCTTCAACGGATTGCCATTTTCAGTCACTCCCATAGGCATTAGCGGACTCCAACGATAAAGATATAACCATGGGTCGGCAGTTGTATTTCCAATTCCCGGATAGCGTTTGTTACGATCTGAATAGATTGAGCTTGCCCTTACAGTAATATACTTATTGATTTCTGAAGTAACACTAACCGAAGCATTGTATCGTTTGAAGTCATCTTTCTTAGCCGTTTTTGACATACCGCTCTGATCCAGATAGCCTAATCCGATATTATAACTGGTCTTACCACTCTTACCATTAACAGACAAGTTATGAGTCATTGTCGGTGTCCAATTTTTAATCATGGCTTTAGCACCGTCATAAAGTCTGTATCCATATTTGTCTTTTCCGTCATAGAACCAGTCACGGCCATACACTACCGGATCATTCCATTTAACTTTTCCACCGTACAGGTTTTGCCATTCAATGGCCTTTTCCAGGCTTTCAGGACTAATACGCCAGAAACCGCCGGCTGGCATTGGCTCTCTTCTGTTTGTTTGTGCATCCAATGTATATTGTAATGCTTCTATACCGCCAATCTCAATTTTCTTAGCAGGGTCTTGCCAAGAAAAGTTATTCGAATAACTTATTTCAAATTTATCACTTTGTGCCCCTGATTTTGTGGTTATTAGCT
>USSR01000279.1 GCA_900557355.1 uncultured Bacteroides sp. | reverse complement strand
ACAATTTTGGTACTTTGATAAACGGATTCAGCATAAAAGGGTCTCCACAGTCGCATATCCATGTCTTAGGAAAAATAGCCGAATATTTCTTCTTTGCACGAGCTGCTCCAGAGTGGATTGAGTGTGGATATGCAATGGTAATCAACATATCTTTATTCGGATTCTCCTTAATAATTTTACCTACAGCATAATGAAATTCACACTGCGGCCACATGAGCAGACGGTGAAAAAAATGGTACATGAATTTGTCAAAGAGGTTGTATCTATGTGTCTCATCATCTGCGGAAGTTGCAAACCTAGGGTTAATGTCCCTCCTCTTCACACCTGTTTCTTTCTCATACTGCGTATAGTCATATTTTCCTTGAACTGTATAGAGAACAACCTCATGTCCCATTTTTACAAGTTGCTCAGACAATTCCGTAGTGCGAAATGCACGAGGCCCCTGCGCAGGATATGCATGATTTGATATTATTAAGATTTTCATAAGAAAAGATATTTGATTACAGTTAATGGAGCTGGGAAAATATACAAATATAATTCAGAAATTGCACTCATTCGTCTATACCAATAAAGAAGAGAATAGGCATAAATGAAAGGTACTACATTAAAGTATTTATCATATTTTTTTAAGATCCTATAGTTGTAAGCCCAGACTATCACCAGCATAGGGATTACCAAGGCTTTAAATCTACCCATCGAAGGAATACCGGAAAGAAAGTTGGTTATAGCAGCCAATGCAAGCATAATAGTCAAAACATATCCTGCACGCTTATCCCGATTAATTTCCTTGCGATTGAGGATGAGCAAATAAGACAACAGTATCTGAAAATACCCAGGTAATGCAATTAAGAAGTCTGCATAAGCCTTTCCATATTGACTAACTCCACTTAGTCTTTTCAATGCCATCTCTGACTCAGTATATGACCATATTTGGTTCTGCAAGAATTGAGGCAGCAAATAGGAATAGTCATTCATAATATTAAGATAGGAAACAGCTGAAACAAATGAAGAAGCAATAAAGAGTCCAATCGTGATATTCTGGAATCGACTAAGTAATAAAGCAATCGCCATTATCACCACCCAAATAACAGAAGATCCATGAACCAAAGGGAGTAATATCAACAGGGGTAATTTTTTATAGTCCTTTTCTACGAATACGCTGAGTGCCACATAAACTCCTATCCAAGCAGCCGTCCAAAAGCGAACACCATTGATATTATAGATTGGATTACTATAGCAAAACATGAATAGCAACGCATAGAAAACAATATTGTTACTAACATTATTGTGACGCAAAAAGATCTTCAGTGACTTGATATAGAAGAATCCAAATACCGCAGCATATATAAAATACGTCCAATGGTAGTTATTTGTAAATCGTCCGACAAAAAAATTCACTGTCAATGTATATATATCCTTGATATTCGACTCAAAAGTGAAGTACTCGTTGATTTCCATCATGTATTGGGACCATGTATAATTATGCTCAATCATGAATTTCTCAACATATCTAAACGAATCGGCAACTTCGCTTATAGCACAAAAACCGATACCGAATATCAAAAACCACAGATATAAGAAACGGTGAGACACACCATCTCGAATATCCTTCAGAGAAAATATTGCCGATATGAATGGATTCAGAATAAATAAAATAGCCTTACTTGCTCTATGATTCATATCTATTATTTTAATATATTATCTAAAGCCAAGAAAAAAGATTGAGATTTGACACGCTCCTTATCAATAGCAATAGCTAAGCGCTGAGACTCTTCTTCTCTGTGAGTAAGACAATAATTAACTGCTTCAATAAACTTTTCATATTGGAAATCTTTCTTATAAAAAAGTCTATCAGTTAACTTTAGATCAGTCATTAATTGAGCATACTTACTCATGTATGACTGCTCAAAATCATCCACAACTATTGTAGGGACATGATTAATAATACCCAAACAAGCGCCATGAAAGAAGTTTGTGATATTCAACTTCATCTGTCCATACAAATTATACCATTCATATGGAGATACATTATTCATAAATCGGCAACGATTATCAAGTAAGTCTGCCTTGTATCTGTCTCGTCTATAGAAGTGCAGTAGATTATACTGTTCTGCTAATTCTCCTCGCAGTTTATCTATCTTCGGTAGTTCACGTGTCATAAAGGACACACTCTCTTTATTATTGAATACGAAATTTTTACGAAGAGTCATTTTTGCAATCTTGACATCAGTTGCTGGCTGTAAGAAGATGGTTGGATCATGATTCAAATAGACTGTTATACCTAACTCCAAACTCTCAACAAAACTCTTTGTTACTTCATCACGAACACCAATGTAATAAAACTCTGATAATCTATTTTTTATTAGCTCACGTTCTTCAAGAGGAATCTCATCAAATCGACTTGAAAAAGCTGAAGCTGCATAACTCATCTTAATAACAAGCCTAAGCTTATTGCCAAACAGCCAATAAGGATTATCAACTGGCATTTTTCCTTGGTAAGTCCATACTGCATCACTGCCAACTATGACAATATCATAATGCTTGTCAATATAGTCACATAACTCATCCGTCCTATCCGTAATAAAAGACTTACTTGATAATGGTAACCGTTTTAAGTCTGACTGAAATCTATTGTAGCAGAAATAATATTCTATACCAAATGGGAACTGCCTCATTGCTGCTCGGTAGCTATTATGCTTATGAAGATATTCAAAATCGATCACATCTACCTGATGCTGTGGATACCTCACCATCAGTTCATGAGAAAGTGCGTAGCATTGCATGAAGGCACCGTAATTAATGCTACGGTGAAATGTTAATATACCAATTTTCATAATCAATCGAATTGTGTATATTTTGAATATTTAATACGTGCAGACTTAGCAACAGAAAAAGAATCTGGCATTTGTCCAACCGCTATAAGCATTATCAATTCATATTGGTCTGCATTTCCACACATTCTCATTATCTGTATAGCTTGATAATAATCAATACCTCCATTCAAAGGAACTGCGCCTAGTCCTTGAGAATGCAGTGCGTAAAGAAGATTCATGGCGTAAAGACCACCATTTACAAAATGCTGATGATATTCCTGACCATAGAACGCATTAGGGGTAGCAGTAACAACTATCAAAGCTGCCACATCATTCTTAAATTGGCGAGCACCCCCTTGAATATCAAGAATATGAATAATATTTTCCTTCTTAGTAAATACGAAACTATGCCATGGTTGGCGATTACACGCAGATGGGGTAGTCTCTGCTATTTGAAAAGCTTTTTCAAGAATAGATTTATCAACCGGGGCTCCAGTAAACTGACGTTGGCTGTGGCGACTTCTTGCAAATTTTTCAAACCCCCAATTAATAGAGTCAAGTACTTGTTGCTTAGTGAGTTGAATAGTACCACCATTGAGGTTCTCATAGCCTTCACGTGTTTTAATCTTCTGTGATAATTCTGAGTACAGTTCTAAGATTTCAGTATTAACCTCAGTATTATGCTGCTTATGATACTCAATATATGCATCAATAACTGACAGCACAAATATTAACGTCTCCTGATCATCATACCATGCAGTATATGTACATAACTGTTTTAATAAACTTAATATTTTGGGCACACCAAAACCAAGATTCACATCCTTAAGTGAAAGCCCTTTCTCTATGACATGACTTTGCATGATTAATTGTTCACGAACTTTATTTTGGGACTTTATAGTATCACACGTTCCCAATGTCTTTAATAAGAAATTAAATTCTACACGCAAATAACGAAGTAAATTATATCTCTTTCCGAAATAGTGACGAATTGATTTCAACATGGTTATTTATTAATATAAATCTATATACTTTGACCTTACCTTTTCAAATTGTTCTTTGGGAATATATCCATAATATTCTGGATGTTTGGGTAATTTAACCCTTTCCTTATCAAGATACTTAATGACTTTTGCTGGATTACCTGCAATCACGCAGTAACCATCTGGAAATGATTTCGTTACAATACTTCCCCCTCCCACAATAGTAGAAGGTCCCAATTCTACACCGGCTAAGACTAGGGCATTCATCCCTATCCAACAATAATCACCAATTTTAATTGGATTACCCACAGCTTTATCTCTTTCATAAAGATCATGATTGACACTAAGAATTCCTACATTAGGACCAAAACGCACATAATCTCCTATCCACACACCTCCTGCTCCTGAAATATAACTACCAGGTCGTCCAATCTTACTGTTTATACCTACGTAAATCTTTCTAGGATGTGTAACCAAGCAAGTCTTGTCCTTAGGCCAATAGAGTTTATTAATGCCCAACCGAAATTTTAGATAACCTGAGTACTTATTTGGAAGTATTGTAGATGATCTAAATTTCCTCCACTCATTAAAAAATGGTATAATACAGCCAACAGCTACTTTTAAAAAGTATTTCATTCTCTTGAAATTAGTGGTTTTACAATTGATAAATAATCCAATTTAGCAATTACTGAATATACACAATAGACTATTACATAAACAATAAGACTAATGGATAAAACCAAGAACGGAGATTCTATATGACAATAATTTAGTAGGATTCTCTCCGCATACAAAATGACAAATGATGGTATAATAATCTTTCCTATCAGTGATAATGGGAATAATTCATATAACTTGACCTGAAACATCTTTGCAATAACAATCAAGAAAACAAAGATCCTTGCAACATGCAATAATAATGACACTATTGAAATAGAATAGGGTGAATTCGTCAATAATAAGCTTACATATTCCATTGGCCACACTAAAATGGCAAATATAACAGTTACTCGAGCATAGAATTTAACCTTCCCTGTATTTATTAAGAATGGAGCGAATATTATCAATGAAAAAATATAGGTAAGTACTTTGATTTTGAAAAACGTCTGAGACGTTTCGTATTTTTCTCCATAAAGTGCAACCATTATTACATCAGCGAACACCCAACAATAAACGACAATTGGGTAGATCAGTAATGCTGTTTTTTGGTAAACACTCTTCCAAAGTGGATATGATTGCTCATATAAGTTAACTTTCTCATGCGACATTCGAGAGAAAATAGGAGACAAAACAGTAGAGCATGCTCCTACTATCATACCTACAAATGGTAGTTCCATAGAACCATTTGAAAAATCCGCAAAAACCTCTAACCCAAAAAATCTACTTATGAAAAACTGATCCGCAGAACTCATTAATACGCCCCACAGGCTCGCATACATGAGAGGCAATGAAAACTGAAATATCTCCTTATATGATGTTTGTGTACGATTTTTAATGTTATTCCTAACTGGATAAACCTTCAGATATAGGGCCAAAAATGCACTGAATATAGAAGCTATAACAAAGCCAATAATAGCTCCTATATAATCCAGATTAAATATCATTACTGGGAGTGCAACACAACACAACATAAATAATCTTGTCGTGATTGTATAACCAGCTAAGAACTTTGTTTTCTTATAGGTAGAGAGTATTCCTTCTAACCCCATTGTAGGTAACATCAAAAACGGAACTAGTGAAAAATAGCGTAAGGCAATTTCCAAATCCGGATTTTTGAGGAATTGAGCTATTAAAGAAGCCCCCAAAAACAATAGAATGGAAAATACCCCTCCTAAAAGAAAAAACAGACGGGTTATTTTATTTATTAAGTCCTTTGCCTCTTGGGGGTTAACCCTGGGTAAAAAGTAAGAATATGCCTTAGGCAAACCAAGGGTAAATACAGTAAGCAAAGTATTGTAAACATACATCACCTGTTTGTAAGTTCCATAATCAGCCTTATCAAAGTAGCGACTTAATATCATGGAACTCACTATCGAGAAGCCAAACGAGAAAAGGCTTCCCATTGCTACCCATGCCGCTTGTCGGGAATTATTGGTTTCCATTATAAATACTTAGTAAATTATTGGTTTACACCCTAATGTAAATCGTCATTAAACAGATTAATATGATTAGGCTAATCTTTGTTCATTTGATTCATTGTTTTTAATCGTTAAGTTGTATTTTATATATTTATCTTCAATTTCATCTTCATCATACATATCAAGCCACTCCCATAGCACATCTTTTCTTTGTTCTTCTATATTAAAGACCTTTTAACAATACAACGAATAGAACATATCTATATTCACTAGGAGCTTAATTATCATGCATTCAGCAAATAGTAAGCACTCCATTACTTTTTCCTAATTATCAGCGACTTGCCATCATTGATAATTTCAATCTTAATATTTATAATTGCTTTTTATGCTAGAAATGCCTTAGGTTAGGAGTCAATACCATCACCGCTTAATATTTCTTTATAACTGTAGTTCACATTGTTTGATTCGATAAATATTAAAGTGCGGATGATATTGAACTATAGACCTGCGTCTCACCTATACACATACTTAAGCCTAAATTAAATATGATATACTCCCTCCAACGGACAAATATTACAGCAGTCAAAGATAACTTTACCTTTGAGTTTGCCCCAGTTTTGCTTGATGTGGTCATGCTTAACAAGAATAACTACCATCTCTATATCATCCAAAAACTCATCAAAATTACTGTATTGGTTATCAGCAATCTTATGGTTCTCAAGGAACGGATCATAACAACGAAGTGGACGTGCAAGATGACGTTCCTGAGCCTCTAACATTTGAAGAGCAGGTGACTCACGATAATCATCAACATTCTCTTTATAAGTGAGGCCATAAAGACCTACCTTACGATTATCAGTAATACCATTCTCTTTCATAATCTCATAGATGCGATTTAAGACGAAAGTAGGCTGTGAATCGTTAGTCTTCATAGATTCGTCAATAACTTTAGCAAGTTGCGGATAGTCTCCAACAAGAAACCAAGGATCAACAGAGATACAATGTCCACCTACACCAGGACCTGGTTGAAGAATATTTACGCGAGGGTGCATATTACAGATACGAATGATCTCGTAAACGTCCATATTATCATGACGACATATCCGTGCAAGCTCATTAGCAAAAGCGATGTTGACAGCACGAAAAGTATTTTCAACGACTTTAGTCATCTCCGCTGTACGAATATCAGTAACAACAATATCACCTTGACAGAAGCTCGCATAATACTTTTTTACTTTTTCACCAATTTCGTGAGAATCTGCACCAACAGTGCGATTATTATGAAGAAGTTCGTAAACCATATTACCAGGAATAATACGTTCAGGAGCATGTACAAGGTTAATATCTTCACCTATATTAAACCCATTTTCTTCAATAACTGGGCGTACATAACGATCAATGGTACCAGGACTAACAGTTGATTCAATAACTACGGTTGCCCCCTTGGGACAAACTTTCATTACTTCCTTAACGGCAGCCACTACATAGCAAGCATCAACTTTCTTTGAAAATTTGTCATATGGAGTAGGAACCGACACAATGTACATATCTGTTTTCTGGTACTCTGTAGTAAACTTAATGCCAGCTTTGAGAGCACTTTGAAAAAGTTCATCAAGACCATTCTCTTTAAAAGTAGTACGACCTGCATTGAGTGTTTCAACAAGTTGCTTATTATAGTCAGTACCAATGACCTCAACCCCATGAGAAGCCATCATGAGGGCAGTCGGAAGCCCGATATACCCCAATCCTATTACATTAATCATAAGTTTGATTTTAATATTTTTTTCTATTTGTTTTCTCTATTATTAGAATAAGATTAGCAGACTTCATAACGTTCAATCTCCTTGTCTGCAAGTACGTCTGCAATTCTGCGACAAGCCTGTCCGTCACCATAAGGATTAACGGCTTTACTCATCGCTTCATATGCTACTGTATCATCAAGAAGAGTGCTAACCTCGTTCATGATCTTGTCGTAATCTGTACCAACAAGATGAACGGTACCAGAAGCTAGAGCTTCAGGACGTTCAGTGGTATCGCGCATTACGAGTACCGGTTTACCAAGTCCTGGAGCCTCTTCCTGAATTCCGCCTGAATCAGTGAGAACAATAGCAGCTTTGCTCATGAGATATACAAACTCGAGATACTGTAGCGGTTCGATGAAAAAGAAATTTGACCGAGTGAGTTCCTCACCAAATACTTCGTGTATAGGCTTACGTACGTTAGGATTGAGATGCATAGGATATACGAAATCAATCTCAGGATACTTCTCAGAGAGATCTTTCATAGCAGTAACCATACGAATGAATCCGTCACCAAAATTTTCTCTTCTGTGCCCAGTGATAAGTACAAGTTTACGGCAATCGGTAAGACGAGTTACATTATAACCGGCATGTATAAGTATATCGTCTTGCTTCTTTGCCAAAAGCTCATCTTTTTTGAGCCTATCTACTACCATATGAAGGGCATCAATAACAGTATTACCTGTTACATAAATGTTACCGTGAGCCTTTTCTTCAAGAAGATTTTTCTCAGAGAGAGGAGTTGGAGAGAAATTGTAGGTAGCAATACGCCCAGTAATCTGACGGTTCATCTCTT
>USSR01000278.1 GCA_900557355.1 uncultured Bacteroides sp. | reverse complement strand
CTCTTAGTTGAAATCGGGAGCAAAATTAAGTGTTTTCGCTGAAACACGCAAATCAAGTGAACGATAACCGGAAATATTTGTTAATTTTGTAATCTCCTGTAATTATTAGGAGATAATGATTTTATTAACTTCAAACGAACAAATATTATGTTAGTATTATTACAAACGGCAATTCCTGCCGATGGAACTGTAGTAGAAGAAGGCTTCAGCAAATTGCAAGTCTTTCTTCAACAATTAATAGACTGGGGTGTAGCTGCCGGTGGAAATATTATTGGGGCTATTCTAATTTTTGTCATTGGACGTTTCCTTATTTCTCTCATTAAGAAGATGGTTTCCAAACTGTTGGCAAAGCGTCATGTGGATGCTGGTATTCAAAGCTTTGTAAAGAGCTTGGTAAATATCCTTCTGACCATCTTGCTGATTATTGCCGTTATCGGTAAGCTGGGTGTAGAAACAACCTCCTTTGCTGCCTTGCTGGCATCTGCTGGTGTGGCTATTGGTATGGCTTTGTCCGGTAATCTACAGAATTTTGCGGGTGGCTTGATTATTCTCTTGTTCCGTCCTTACAAGGTGGGGGACTGGATAGAAAGTCAGGGGGTATCAGGTACGGTACGTGAGATACAAATCTTCCATACGATTTTGACTACGGCTGATAATAAAGTGATTTATATACCGAACGGAGCCTTGAGCAGTGGTACAGTAACCAATTATAGCCGTGAAGATACCCGCCGTGTGGATTGGGTAATTGGCGTAGAATATGGTGAGAACTACGATAAGGTGGAAGAAACTGTTAGACGGATTATTGCTGAAGATAAGCGTATCCTTGCTGACCCGGCACCTTTTGTAGCCCTTCATGCTTTGGATGCAAGCAGTGTAAATGTTGTTATCCGTGTTTGGGTAAAGAGTGGAGATTATTGGGGAGTTTACTTCGATATGAACAAGACCATTTATTCTGTATTCAATAAGGAAGGTATCGGTTTCCCTTTCCCACAACTGACAGTACATCAATCAAAGGACTGATAGTAGTCTGGAACTGATTGCTGTAAAAGAATAGGGGGCATAGCAAGTTGTTGTTATGCCCCTTATTCTTTATAGTTAATACTCGTGATAGTTTTTATTGTAAATCACATTTCATATACTCCGAGTTCTTCCTCTATGGCTTCGCATTCATCTTTCTCTATATGTAGTAAGCGATTGATTTCCCTTCGCTTTTCGAGATCAGTGAAATAACTTTCTACTACGGTATACAGATCGAACCCTTCGGTGGAACCTGCTGCCATGTCTAATGACTCTACCATTTTCTCTACTTCCCTGTGAATGCGTTCCTTGTTGATGAAATGCAACTCATTACTATGAATCAGATACTTTTCCATGATCGTTGGTCTTTAAAGTTCTATTGGTATAACGTCTGTCATGAATGGTTAGTTCATATAAAAAATAATAATTCCTTTCTGGGTTAATAAAGAATTAATGGCATTATTAATGTTCCTCGCGTATTATTGTCAAATAGTAACTGAAGAGTTTATTTAAGAAGTAATAATATCATGAAAAAGGTAATTAGTATTTTCCTGTCTTGTTTACTTTCAGCAAACTTTAGTCTTATGGCACATGATTTGCCGAAGTTGGCGACAAACGAATATGGGGTGAAGCAACTGTTATTGGATAACCAACCCTATGTTATGCTTGCTGGAGAGCTTATGAATTCGAGTGCATCTACCCTTGAAAGTATGGCACTGAAATGGCAGCATTTGAAAGATCTAAATCTAAATACGATTTTGCTTGCAATAACCTGGGAACAATTGGAACCGGAAGAAGGCCGATATGATTTTGCCATTGTAGATGGTCTGATTAAAGAGGCTAGGAAATATGATCTAAAGTTGGTCTTTCTTTGGTTTGGAAGTTGGAAAAATGGAACTTCGGGATATGCGCCCTATTGGGTGATGAAAGTTACCAAACGCTTTCCGCGCATGAGAGACGAGAAGGGACAAAATCTTCCATATCTGGCTAACTTTACCTCAGCTCTGACTAATATAGAATCAAAAGCATTTTATAAATTGATGGACCACATCAGGCAGATAGATAGTGAGGAGCAAACTGTGTTAATGGTTCAGGTAGAGAATGAAGTTGGTATATTGGGGGATAGTAGGGATCGTTCAATTATGGCGGAGACTCTGTTTAAAAAAGATGTACCGGAACAGCTCATAAAATACATTGTTAAAAACGAGAAGAGAATCTTGCCGGAGATTATAGAACAGTGGAAAGCCCATGGAAAGAAGCTGAAGGGGAGTTGGGAAGATGTGTTTGGAAATGAGAGCAATAGCCTGGCGGATGAGATGTTTATGGGGTGGAATTATGCTTGCCATATCCAGGAGGTAGCATCTGCTGGAAAGAGTGCTTACCCGATACCTCTGTTTGTTAATGCATGGACTATTTATCCTAAAGACCCCATACCGGGAAAATATCCAAGTGGAGGACCAAATGCCAGAATGCTTGATATTTACCAATTGGCTGCACCTGCAATAGATGTCCTTGCAGTGGATAATTATAATGAAGATTATATATCTAAATTGAAGGAATATGATAGAAACGATAATCCGATATTCGTTCCTGAGGCTGTGGCTTTATTCCGAGGGGAAAAATGGAGCGGCCCTGCCAAGGCATTCTATACCTTGGCTGAATATGATGCTATATGCTTTTCTCCTTTTGCTATAGATAATTATAGCGTTTATAATGAAAAACATCCATTGAGAGAAGCATATAAAGTATTGAAGAATCTAATGCCATTGATCGTAAAAAAACATGGAACGGGACAAATGAGAGGTTTTATGCAACAGGAGAACAGAAGTGATAAAATTGATTTTGGTGACTACGAAATGAATATACATTATCATGCGACTGAGCCTTATGAAGGATATGGTCTTGTAATCCGGTTATCGGAAGATGAATTTTTAGTTTCCGGTTATGGCATAAATGTGTCTTTCAATTCGAAGGATAGGAAACGTCCGGGGATTAGCTATGGGACTCTGAGAGAGGGATACTTTGTAGATGGTGAATGGAAAACGTTAAAATATCTGGGAGGTGATGAAGCTATGCAAGGCGTGGGAGGAGTGAAAATGCCTTCTGTTTACACAGATGCGGAAAGGTCTCCAGATCTTATAACGACAGTAATCATCAAAGTTATTCCGGTAGAGAAATGAGGATTTTTGCGCAAATCCCTGTAAATGCTTCTGTCTTAAAAGAAAACAGAGGGTAACTCCGCATTATTCTTCCAAAGACTCTTGGTTCTTTGCTTGAGAGCAACAAGAAGGATGAAAAGAAGGTCGTATGAAAATCGGTCTTTGCTTTATTGTTTTTGTTCTTTTGCCTGCAGCAAAACTTTGTTCCGCAGTTGCGGGCTCTATGTTTTCCATACAGGGGCTATGCAGTCCGCAATTGCGGGACGGACAGCCCCCAGCCGGAAAATGAAGTTTTGTTTATAGCATAATGACATTAACATTGAAGCTTTAGAGGAAAAAGTAAGGAACATATCAGGCTTTTCCTTTATGATTCAGTTTTCTATTAATGGGATTATGGATTCCTACTCCTTAACATCTAACGAAATGATCACTCCTTTACTCCTGAAATGAATAATTCAGGTTAAAAAAGGGATATTTGAATGAATTCGGTCAAAGTTTGCATGGCTTGTGTTAAAAGGTTGTAAATTAGTGTGCTGTGGGCTTGAAAAAACTCTTTTTTATCTGCTTTTCGGTGTAGGATGAAATTTTCCGACACCTTCCTACACCACAACCTGCACTAACTATCTTTTTGATAATCAGATGAAAACAATAGCAGGTGTAGGGTGTAGGCAATATTGATGCAAACTTGATAGTACTCTATTGTGCGGGATGCATATACCAATCTTTATTAGTTTTGCCTTCAGACTGTACCCAATCGTTGAATTGGGGATAAGCTAAGTCGATTCTTACACTTTCATCTGGTGTAGGGAAAGAAATCCTTAATACTTGCTAAATTCAGAGCAAAGGGAAATTTAAGCCTGTTCATTACGTAGTAGAGTCCTTCATTAGGGCGTGAAGCATCGCTTCCTGTACCGAATAGACTGAAATCAGCCTTGTCTGTCGGAGGATATTTTACCAGATGTACTTCTTTTCCTCTACCTTTGTCCGATTCTACAAAGATGAATGGATTATATGGAGGCACGACATTTGCTTCTACAAGATCGTTCAATTCAAAACTTATTGTGATTGTCTTTTCAAGTACATCGTTGAGGTCATCGAATAATAAGAAAGTAGGATGACTTTGTCCGGGTTCTTGATTGGCTCCCTGCATATATTGTGATTGTCCGGTTCCATCTATTGTTATATTACTTACATCGCCAGATGAGACATGACTCAACTGGAAGCCAAATCCTGATTGGAGTGTACCACCATTATGACGTGGAATGAATTGATTCTCTATTTTATATACTCTATTATTACTCGTGTTTTTATACACTTTGCATGAATAGTCTATCATCACATCATTCATATCATAGTCACCCATTGATGGCCACAAGTCTTCAAAGGTCAGTGTACCATAGTATGTAGTGAAGTTCTCCGTGTTACTCGGTGGATTTCCTACATCCGGTATTGTAGGTGTATTGCTTTCGTCTATTGCTCCCTTCTCTTCTATTTGCAGATAGAAAGTGGCGTCATTGTAACGAAGGTCGATATTATCTTCGAATCCGATAGCTACAAGCTGATCAGAGTTGGGATCCCTTAATGAAATGCTTCGTTGTTTTCCATCCGAATTTAGGTGAGAAAGGGAGAATCTGGTATATTTTTCATCGACTTTGGGTTTGATATTTCCTGCCTCGAATCCCATTCCTTGCAACCACCATCCGATGGTTACTCCTGCCGGAAATTCATCATGAAATTTTTCTCCATCCCAATATTTCAATAAGACTCTGTCTCCACTAACCAGTGCTCCTGTTGCGCCTTTGTGAGCAATAGAGGTGGCACTGGGGAATGCAATGATTCTTTGCACTTCTGATATACTTTGGGGCTCTTGTCCGGTAGGGTAACTAAAGTAGCCAACACTATTGTTCCAGGCAGCGGAACTGTTGATGAAACATAAGTAAACTTTTGTGGATTTGATAATTTTTATCTCAGAGCTAACGCCAGGAGCGAAAAATGCTTTTCCATAATCCCTTTGCTCCATAGCAGTTCCATTGTATTTGACGAATATCTCATTTATATTATACAACGTTTTTGCATCAGGCAGCACTCTGCCGGGTGTTAGATAAGTAGGAGTTCCGAGGGCACTCCAATCACCCAAGGTTAGCCAGCCGTCAGGATATTGATGATTGTTGGGTGTTAAGGCTCGGGTTGTTGCTTTTGCAATGTACTTCTCCTGATTGTACATAATAGAGTTGTCGGTAATTTCTAACTGAATGGGAGAGAGTGTTCCGGCATACTCTGAATATAACCAAACCTCCGAAAGAGCAGACTGAATTTGTATCTCGCCGGAAAATTTGCCATCTTTATCTGTGGCGGCACGATAAATGGGAGAGAGGTCTTTTTTGATAAGTTCCTCGTTTTCATTTTCTATTATCGGATTTTCGTCGTAGAGGTCGAATAAGACAACATAGTCTTTTCCTTTGAAACCATAGTCCACAGACAGGCTTATCTTCTGGTTTAAGTCAAAATCGAAGAACTGGTCTGCCGGAATTTTAACATACACATCATTTTTTTCTAAACAACTTGTTGCTAGTAATAGTGCCGAAGTTATGCAAGTAGCAATAAATAAAAATCTTTTCCCCATAAGATTATGAATATAATAATCTGCAATTATACGAAGAAAAATGATTCTTTGTTATTTTAGGTGAATATATTTTTTCTTTTACTCATTTTTTACAGGTTTGGAGTGAAAAAAGAGTGTATTATAGCAGTGATAGGAACATGTTTTCATATAATTCCTATTTTAAAAACTTTTTCAGTGGACAATCTGTAGTTTTTAATCCTTCTGCAATGCTTCGGGCATTCATTTGTGCTCCTTTCAAAGAAGTGTGTGTATGATCCGTATTATAATAAACTGCAGTTTTCTCAGGTCCTGCTTTTTGGAGTTTATCAGCAGATAGTTTATTCAGGTCTATAAAGTAAGCACCGGTTGCTTCTGCCGCTTCACGTGTCCACTTGCCATAACTCTCGGTATTGCGCTCTATTTGTCCGTCTTTCCATTTATTGCGGGGTGTATGGCTTAAAACAATGGGAATCGCCCCCTTTTCCTGGGCATCCATAATAAATTTGCGGAGGTACCAGCCAAAGGTATAGACTACTTGGTATTTTCCAGTCTTCTCCATTAGGAAGACTTTACTTTCGTTTCCTGAGCCATGTAACTCACCGCGGGCTTTTCCTGTGTTGATATCTCCTCCGTCATTGTGTCCGAACTGGATTAATACGAAATCTCCCGGTTTAAGTGCATTATAAACCTTGTCCCAACGTCCTTCGTCCAAGAAAGTACGGGCGCTACGTCCTGCCATAGCACAATTCTCTACCGATATTTTTTTCGGATTAAAGATCTCGGCTATTACGCTTCCCCAGCCCCACATACCATTTTTATCATCGTCTTTGTTTTTGACTGTACTGTCGCCAATGGTGAATACTACCGGACATCCTTCTTTTCGGCTGGAACCAGTGATCGTATCTTGTTCAATTGGTTTCAGATAGTTAGCCAGTTCCAGACCTGCGTATTCCCGAATACCTTCGGCAGCAGATTCAGCATTTACTTTTGCTCCGAAAGCACTGGTGTGAATGCGGTCTAAATAGAACATATATTTAACTTTCTCCTTGCCGAATTTCTCGAATTTACGGGCGGTGATATCATTCAGATCAATGAATGGAATCTTTTGTTCTTCGGCTATTTGCTTGGCCCATAGACCAAAAGTGTGATTGACGCGTGTGATAACCGTACTATCCTTGTCTTCCCAAGCATTGCGGGGAGTCAGGGAGAATAGGATAGGGTGGGCGCCTTTTGCTTTTACATCCTGTACGAAACGGCGCATATATTCTCCGTAAGAGTATACAGTTTCCTGTACTCCGGTTTCCTGAATAGTGACATTCAGGCTGTCTTTACCGATACCTGGTATGGAGGCACGTGCACGACCGCTATCATAAGGGCCGTTGTCGTTATGTCCCAGTTCAATAATAACCCAATCTTCTGCCCGGACGCCTTTAATAACATCCTGCCAGAGACGGTTATAAAAGGTACGACTGCTTGTTCCCCCCAGTGCATGATTTTCTACAGTGATTTTATTTGAATCGAAATGATCGCCGGCATAATATCCCCATCCCCATTGTCCATTATTACCATTTCCTAAGGTTCCGGTACGCATAGTAGAGTTACCCACTAAAAATAAAACGGGATTATTTCCTTTTCTACTTGACCCTGCTACAGGTCTTGCTGTGTGGGCTTTATTTAAACTGTCCAGTGTGTTGTCAATAACTTGGTTGACGTCTTTCATGGGTGCAGTAACCTTGTTCTGAGCTTGTGCAGACAATCCAAAGGCAAATGTCATACCTACTATCAAATAGCTGTAAAATGTGTGTTTATCCATTTTTCTATAACCTTAAATTCTTTGTTTGTGCAAAAGTAGGCGAAATATAGGTTTCTGTAAATGGAATATTATTCAGAATTACTGTCTTTTTGTACACTCAAGTGGGATTCTTTTAAAATAAAATCTCCAGTCTTATTGAAATTGAGTTGTGACGGAGCTTTTCATGGAATCGATTGTCGGGTTGAAGAAATATCCACCATTTACATCTTTTTCAGGAGCAAATGAATATCCCATACTTACATTGCAGGTAAGGCACCTATCGTTGCGCTGCCGCGAGCTGGTACCCGATATCTGCAAAGACCGGTATCAATGCTTTTTCATAAAAAATCAAACATTAAAGTGTTTTGCAATGTTATATTAATAAACTTCAATCGGCATGCTTACTACTTTCTTAAATACATTAGCTACAATAATCAGTGTGACAAGTCTTCTAATTGTCACCTATGGAGCATTAATCGGAATAATATCTTTTCTGATCAATGAGTTCAAAAGGTTCACGGGCAAGTATTCGACTACTAATATCCGAAAACTACGGGCAACTTTCGGAACTTATTTGTTGCTCGGACTTGAATTTTTAATTGCATCAGATATTTTAAAAACAGTATTGGAGCCAACTTTGAATGAACTGGCTATTTTAGGTGGTATAGTTGTTCTGAGAACTATTTTATCCGTTTTCCTGAATAGAGAAATCAAGGATCTGGAGGCTGAAAGCGAAAAAGATCAATGATGCTGTAGAAAGTGAAATTCTTTGTGTTAATTGTTAACATAAAGAATTTGAATAGTTAACAACTTCCTTCATTCTGTTAAACCATGTTATAAATGTCTCCGTTTAGTCTTAGAAATTTGGAGATATCCTGAAAGTCCGTATCTTTGCAATGTGTTTTTCATACA
>USSR01000277.1 GCA_900557355.1 uncultured Bacteroides sp. | reverse complement strand
GATTCGTACTCATTACTACTTCGGTTACCAATTGGAGCCACCAAAGCATTGATACCATCCTGAAACATACACCTAACCCCAAAACCATCTGAAGCAACTATAGGAAGACCATAAGCCATCATCTCTACTCCAACATAGCCATATTGTTCTGAATAAGAAGGAATTACCCCTATGTCAGCCATCCTATACCAACAAGACAATTTGTCTTTGTCTAATAGTCCGGTTAACGTAATCTTTATCACGGCTTCACCGGCAGCAGCCAACAAATCAGGAGCATTACATAGTTCTCCCGCTATAACCAATCGACAATCAGGTTCTTTCTTCAACACTTTTTTAAAAGCATTCAGGTAAGCAAACATTCCTTTAGTTTTACAGACGCGTCCTACCATTAAAATAACTTTCTCATTATTATTCAAATAATAGCTCGCTCTCCACTTTTGTTTCGCCGATACAGATAACGTTTTTTTTATAGTATCTGCACCATGCGGAATTAATGCTATCTTTTCTTTCGGCACAAAATAACAATCCTGCAATATATCACGAGAATCTTCCGAGAGACAAACCACACTGTCAGCTATGCGATATTGATCTGCTTCCCGTCGATGTAGTTTCAACATTTCTATATATTGAAAAGGAATTTCTCTCCCCTTTTTAGCAACCAACCCTCGGAACAATTCGACATCTCCTAATAAAGGTGCTGTCCAACTAAAATCATGAATAACACATACCTGCCTCGATAAAGGAAAGTATTTGCGGGTTGCAGACATCAGCCTATCACAAAGCGTATAGTTTATCAAAAAGAAAGTATCCCTTGTATCAATAATATGCTTTCTCAATATTGCAATCACCGGTTCACATTCTTCAAAAGGATTTTTGCACAATCCCCTTGGGATGAAGAAATATTCCATTCCGCCTCGCATACCGATACGGAATTCCTCTGAATTGGTGCGAAACATAATCATACAAAGCTGTATATCGTCTCCCCATTGAGCAACACAACGTGCAAACTCTTTTAAGAAAGTTCCTATACCATTTCCTGAGGAAAGCTGGTAGTCATCGTAAATATACACCTTTCGCATGCTTCTTAATTAATGGTAAACCAACCATACGCATAAGCTCCATTTCGACCTTTTATCTCAAGTAAAAAATCGCCGGATAAGCCTTGCGACAACTGGATACTTCTAATCATCGAAGATTCAATATTCTCAAAAGAAGAGTGAATGACAGTTCCATGTTGAGAAATTACGATTT
The DNA here is from genome assembly GCA_900557355.1 of uncultured Bacteroides sp. GTDB lineage: Bacteria > Bacteroidota > Bacteroidia > Bacteroidales > Bacteroidaceae > Bacteroides. Next base: position 7,240 of record USSR01000277.1, on the reverse strand, counting down.
CTATTTCACCTATAGCCTGATAAAAATCCAAGTCTATAGAATGGCTATCATTCAAGGATGCAGAAATTGGGATTCCAAAGGGAATAGAGCGGTGTTCTTGTTCAGGACCTTTGGGATATTCAAATGGCACATCATTTCCAGACAATGTTATTTCCATCCCGTTAAATAACACATTGGAATTAGCTTCTACTGTATCTATAAATAATAGACTGCAGAAACTCAGTAAGTAAAGAAAGAAGTTGGTTTTCATAGTATTATCTTTAATTATTTGCTCCAAAGATAATACATAAAACATGAATTAAAGTATAAACCACTGGACATCCCTATTTCAGATAACACACAGAAATACAAGATGTTATTACTAAACAAAACCTATTTAGGTGGACAAATGTAGAGAATATGAGTTCAAGTAAGCCTCTAAATTATCATCGGCTCCCAAACAAAACTTACTTTTCAGCCTCTGTTTTTTCTTTAAAATCGAATTCATCTCACTTTGAAATGCAAACATCAGTTCAGTAGAAGAGAATCCAAGCTTAACAAGTACAGCTAACAGCAAGTTATTCTCATTCAAATTATAATCCATTTTCAGCCGACTCGCAAATTTATTAAATAAAAGATCCATATATTCGAAAACCTGAGACTTTTCCTTTGAAGTCATATTCTCTATAACCAGCAATTTTTTCCTTAACTGCTCCAAAACATAGACACCAATGGCACATGACTCTTCACGAATCGTTTTATTTTCAATAACTAATACTTGAATTCTTTTCCTCAATTCAGCTATTTGCTCTTCTGCCATTTCTTTGGTAAGTATCTTTTCTTGTTGCAGTTCTTCAATCCGGCAAAAGCACTGCCCTATGAGTTGATCATTACCCTTAATCACTCTACTCGCTTTTTCTACATGCTTTTTAAGACGTTCCCTATAAATTCGTCTATACTGTTTCTTAATCCAGAAATAAAGAAACACACAAGAAATAACGAGTAAGGAAGATATAGATATCCAAAAATAGAGTTGCTTCTGTTTTTCTTGTTCAAGCATTTTATTCTCCATTCTCAACTTACCAGCCTCATATCGACGTTGAATAGTAGAGATTGCATTTCTCAATCTTTCGTTCTGGTCTATCCTCAATAATGAATCCGACTGTTCTTTATAATAAAGAGCTTTAGCATATTTTTCCTTTTTTTTCTCTAATAAATAAAGGTAGTTGCAAGCACCAGATTGAGTAAAAGCATTTTTAGAGTCCAATCCTTTTTTAAAGCACTTTCTTGCCTTATCCAATTCTTCCATACGCAAATAGACATCTCCTAAGGAAAAATAATAGTGTTTAATTGAATTAGGATTCCTTTCATACCTGATTGCTGTTAAAAGGTGGTTGGCAGCAATAGAATAATTACCTCTTTTCCTTTCTGCAATCCCTAACATCTGCAGCAGTGAAGGTAAAACCGGTGCTGTGCTGTCACCCTCTAAAAGAACTATTCCGGAATTAAGATACCAGAAAGAGCTATCTCTATTTTGTTTTATATCGTAGATACGGGCCATATTTCTATAGTTATATACGACTCCCAATGTATCTCCTGCTTCTTGATAATAGCAAACAGACTTCCGGAAATTATCAAGAGCAGTATCATATATTCCTCGGTCATTGTTCAAACGACCAAGATATTCATGCACAAAAGCCTGTAACTTATACTCCCTTGTTTTCTCCAATTTAGTTTGTGCAGCCAAATAGGCCTGTATGGCAATTGTATCCTTATCTTGCAAAGCCGCCACCTTACCATAGTAAAACAACGCTTTCCCTGCCTTCACATTATCATCTCCATCCCGATAATAATCTACCGCCAGTTTTATTAAAGAATCAGACTGTAAACTATCCAAATAATTCTTATCACGTGCCTGCGTTAACAATAATGCATAATCCGCCCGTTGCTTTCCACTAAGTTTCTCAGGGTGCTGTATCCGATTTAACAACAATAATGCACTATCAGGATATATTTCCATATATCGCTCCACTCTATCAAAAATATCAGATGCAATTTCTTGAGTACAAGAAAAAAACAAACCATAGATAAAGCAAATCCAAACTAATAGTATTTTCTTCATATTCTATTGACTATTCTTCCTTATTTTAATGTAGCAATCATCAATATCGGATTACTGTCTTCATCCACATTTTCCAGCACTTTGGCAAAATCCTGCTTTCTGTTTTCATCGCATAAGGTAGAGGCTTTTATCTGCTCCACATCAATCCAATTGTCTTTGCTGCCCGGTTCCAATACATCAATCCAGTATTTGCCGCAAGAACGATAATCTACTGTAAAGTCTCCGCCAACGAAATCGTTTTCAAGGACAAACGGACAACTCAAATAAAGGTATGGTTTAGAAAACCACCTGATCCACCACGAAGAGTTATATTCTCCAAATTCACTTTCTTGCACTTCTTTTCTTACGCTTCCATCTCTTTTATCGTAGCAAAACGTATAGACCTCTTTGCCTTTACTACCTATCAAATAGATAAAGTCCCGACAGGAAAAATAAGAACGGATAGAAAAACAATTAAAATCCTTTTTGTCTTTAACAAACAGATGAGTAGTTTCATACTCCCCTTTCTCTTCTCTTGTGAAGATAGAATATTGTGGAATAAATTCTCTCTCTTCCACGTCATATTGATAAATAGTATCCGTATCTGCATATTTCAATGTCAATTCTCCACCGTACATATCAAAACAGTTGTCATATTCACACCAATAGTTCACCATATCATATTGTTCCGGTTTGCCACGATGCTCCACTATTTGTTCCTCTCTTCCTATATGTGCCGGATTTTTAAAAATCTTTTCTTTACTAAAAGCACTGTCCACAAGCGCAATTGACCATAATGAATCTTTAGGGTTATCTATCGGTTTAATTACACAAAGATTCTGGCTTAGGAAAAACGACTGATGATGAAATATTAATTTGCAATTGTTAGCAGAAAACTCCTCATCCATGAATAGCTTTTGTTTAGTGGCATCTCTTTTATAATTACCCTCGAAATCGTACACTTTAATTCCGCTTACTGTGGTTATAATATACACTTCCTGTCGTTCATCATCTATAATAAAATCACTCATCCGTATATATTCTTGTGGTCCTTGTCCTATCTTTCCCACTTTTCCCAAATATTTACCCGTGCGGGAAAAACGATAAATGTACTGGCTCTTATTTATACTTACCCAGATATCATGGTCTGTCACCCTCAAGTGGTTTATTCCACTGAGCAAAGCCTCATCCGTTACTTCCAGAGGTATTACCTCAAGCTTTACAGCTGCCTCACTCAAAGGTAAAGAAGGAACTTCCGATACCTTATCTGAAAGATTGATTACAGGAACATCGCCCGTTTCGCTCGTATTATTACCGGAACTACACCCCAACAATAAAAATATAAGTAATAAATATTTTTTCATACCCAACGATTTTAAAGTTAACAACATCATGAATTATTTTGTATTTGATAGATCTAAGAAGATCGCTCTGCAAGGTATAAAGAAATATCAGACAACTAACCAATATATCGCATTTATTTACCTTGAAAGAATAAATATAAGTAAAATAGCATATCACAAACCACTTATCAAACAGGCAAATCACAAATATCCCAAACTTTTGCCCCATATAGCATTTATTCGTTACATTTGTACCTTTCTTAAAACTTCAAACTTTATGGCACATCGTCTGAATACTAACAAACAGTTTATGGTAGGCAACGGCATCCTGGCTTTTGCTGTTATTTTCGTAGTCGTCATCTTCGTTTACATGAGTCTGCGTCTGGATAAAAAGAAAGATGAAGACCGGAATTTCATTGAAACATATACCATTACATTAACGAAAGGATTTGTAGGAGATTCCTTATCACTAATGATTAATGACAGCGTACTGGTGAACAAAAAAATAACAGAAGAACCATTCAGCATTGATGTGAAACGCTTTGCTGAACAGAGCGCACTGTTTATTGTGGATAATAAAACCGAAAAACTTTCCTTGTTCGAACTAAGCGAAAGAGGGGGAACCTATCGTTTTGAGAAAGAAAATGAGGAAGTAAAACAGTTGTCACAGAAATAAGAAAACTATACCCACTGTATTACTAAGTCTCACCGACCTCTCATCCACTCCCCACCTTCTCCCTGTTCTATAGCAAGGAGGAGGTAAGGAGTAAGTAAGGAGTAGGTAGGGAGTAGGTAAGACGATCCTATATTTCTGTGCGGTATTGTTTCAGCTCTTTCCGCAATGCCTGGGCTTTTCCTTCCGTCAGTTCGTCGAGAAGTGCCCAGAAACACTCTCCATGGTTCATTTCGCGAGTATGAGACAATTCATGTAAGAGCACATAGTCTATCAAGTGCTTCGGAAGTAAGACCAGATAGAAAGAAAGATTTATGTTACGCCGCGCCGAGCAGCTGCCCCAACGTCCACAGCTGGAATTGATCTTCACACTTTGATAAGGCAGGTTATGCTTTTGCGAAAGCATATACAGACGGGGTGGAAGAATAATCTTCGCATTACGCCGCAAGGCTTCTTCAATGACTTTACGCAACCATGCCTGTAATCCTTCATCCGAGAAATCGGCTCCCGGAGGACAAATGATCTGCATCTCGCCCAGTTCGGAACGCGAAAGAAAACGTTCACGCTGTCCGCTTACAAGACTTAGCTTGAAGAACTCCGTATCTATCCGGAAGTTCAAGTCTATCAAAGGACGGGTACGCTTTTTACGGGCTATCCGCAAACGGGGACGCAACTGTTCTATTGCACTCTTCACCTCTTTCATCGTAGTTCCGGGCGGAACGGTTACATAGACGGCATCTTCCCGCGTACGGAAAGTCAGGCGCCGGGCACGGGTATTCACCTTAATAAGGAAACGCCCAAGTTCATTATCTTCCAATACATTTTCCAAAACAATAAAATCTCCCAATGAATAAACAGACAAATGAACGAAATATCATCCGAATATACAAGTGATCGGGCAACCAAAAACGGACAAGTGTCCGAAAATGAACACATGCTTCAAAAGAAGACACTCTATGTATCAGCACTTTATAGGTTTGGCATGAATATTGACTTATATAACATGACTGGACGTTCACTAAAAAGTTTCTGAAAAAAGAGAAAGAAACATGCAACTTTTTTTAAGTAACTCACGTCTAATAGGTAAACAGAAATAATATATATGAATAATTATAAAACTAAAAAAGTTATGAGAAAGTTAGCAAGTCTTATCACATGTATCTGTTTAATCTTCAGTACAACAGCGTGTTCACAAAGCAAGAACTACAGTTCCGGTAACTGGAGCAATAAGAAAGTAGTAGCCAGCAATAATTATGTAACCAAGGACATCAAGGTAGACAACTTCAAGAAAATTAGTGTAGCCGGCAGTCCGGATGTTACGTTTACCCAAAAATCGGGACGTCCTGGAGTAGAAGTCTACACTTCGGACAACATTATAGACTTACTGGATATCAAGGTAAAGGATAACACCTTATATATCGGTTTCAAGAAGAACGTCAATGTATCTTATAAAAAATTGGATGTACGCGTATCCGCTGAAATGTTGAATGGCATTTCGGTTGCAGGTTCAGGTGATATTTTCCTGAAGAATGGTCTTCAGACCGATGATAACCTGACAATCAATGTTGCAGGTTCGGGAGACATCAAAGGTAGTGGCATTAAATGTAATGATATGAAGGTATCCGTAGCCGGTTCAGGCGATATCAATGCAAATAACATCACTTGCAACAATCTGAAAGTTTCTGTTGCCGGATCGGGTGACATGGTATTGAAGAATGTAACTGCCGCAGGCACGGAAGCAAGCATTGCCGGATCAGGTTCGGCTACCATTACCGGAACTACTCAAACCGCTTCTTACAGTGTAGCAGGTTCGGGTGACCTCTTCACAGAAGGCTATGAAGCCCAGCGCGTTTCCGCCAGTGTATCAGGTTCGGGCAATATTAAATGTTTTGCTACCGAATTCCTGAAAGTACGCACCAGCGGTAGCGGCAAGGTAGGTTACAAAGGCAATCCTGAATTGGATTACCCGAAGAAGAGCTTGTACAAACTTTAAAATTCTCTCTTACAACTACTATAGGAAAAAGTTTTTTCTAACACACTAAACGCAAGGGTTTCCGTGAGGAAGCCCTTCGTTGTTTTTGTACGACCGTGATGAGCTTGCAAATAAAAGGGACGCTGCATCTCGCGGCGTCCCATCTATCTTAGTTAGTTTTTATAAGAATTTGAGAGAATTGAAACTTCACAGCCTCAATTTGTTGTTTTAATAAAGCACACTAACTATATTTATGTTTAAAGCAAATGAAAATGTTATTTTAAAAGCAAATGAAAACGTTACTTTTTCAGTTCCACCTTCTTGTCTACCCGTTGCAGACTATCCAGAATCTGTTGTTCATGGGTAATCGTCACGTCTCCCGAGAGAGCTACCGAAGGTGCGGTAATTTGTTTGCCTATCGTATCGACTGCGGCCACTTCTTTTATATCACTATAGAATGAATGTTGCATCACATTCCCTAATGAAAGTACCACTGCCACTACTGCGGCGGCCTTGAACAGTGGAACGAAACGTGCGGTAAGCGTCAGGCGTTTCGCCTTTACCACCGGAGTCTCCACTTCTGCAAGCACACGGGCATCGAAATCTGCTCCCAATCCCACTTCCTGTTGCAGTTGCTGATATACGAACAAGTCTTTGTAACGAAGCAAATGCTCTGGAACGTCGCTTCCATTAAAAAAAGCACGCAACTGCGCTTCTTCCTCAAGGGAAGTCTCACACTGCCAGTAACGTTCCAAAAGTTGTTCTATATATTTACAGTCCATAACCATCTATATCTAAATACCGTTGTTTCACTTTTTGCCTCGCCCTGAAGAGGTTCACTTTTACCTGTTCCTCCGTCAAATGCAGGACGACCGCGATTTCTTTATAACTCTTACCCTCTATATCCCGAAGCTGCATAATCAGCCTTTGTTTATCGGGAAGCTCATTGACCAGACGATGGATAAGGGTCATTTGCTCTTTATCCACCAGATGATCATAAGGGTTGGATGCTCCGGAGGCCTGATCCATTTCAGGTGTCAGTTCCACGGTCTGAGCGTCTTTTCTTTCGCTACGGTCTATCGCCAGGTTCTTTGCCACTGTCAAGCAATAGGCCTCGATAGAACCGAATTGCGTCCACTCATCACGTTTGTTCCAGACTCTTATCAGTGTTT
>USSR01000276.1 GCA_900557355.1 uncultured Bacteroides sp. | reverse complement strand
CCCACCATCCGCGCCAGTTCCAAGGATGATAGATTTCGTTATAAGGATTCAATTTGGCAGGACCAGTAAATAAATCCCAGTTTAGTGTACGAGGAATACGGTCTTCCTTTTCAGGAACGTTCAGTCCTTGCGGCCAGATGGGGCGGTCGGTAGCGCATTCCACTTTTATTACATCGCCAATTTCACCGTTCCATATCCATTCGCATACTAAGTCAGTACCTTCATCTGAAGAGCCTTGGTTACCCATTTGGGTAACTACACCAGTGGAAGCGGCCAGACGAGTGAGTAGACGAGACTCATATACAGAGTGCGTCAGCGGTTTTTGGCAATATACGTGTTTGCCCATTGTCATGGCATCGGCTGTAATGATGGCATGTGTATGGTCGGCAGTAGCAACGATCACTGCATCAATGGATTTTCCCATTTCATCGTACATTTTACGATAATCCCAATATTTCTTTGCATTGGGGAATTCGTCGAATACACCTTTTGCGTAGCGCCAATCTACGTCACAGAGGGCTACGATGTTTTCTGTATTCTTCACATGGTTGATGTTGGTGTGTCCCATTCCACCTATACCAACGGCAGCAATGTTCAATCGGTCACTAGGAGGTACGTGTCCGTGGCTACGACCTAAAATGGTACTTGGAGCAATTGTAAGTCCTGCCAAAGCTAAACCTCCGGTCTTAAGAAATTCTCTTCTTGTAAATTTAGACATGGTTTTTTAGATTTAAAAAGTGGTTAATATTATGAATCTTAAAACAATCAATATTACAAATATGTCAGACTACAGTTCTTTTCGGACGAAGGAGTCCGTAGCCTTCTTTCATATACTTTCGGCGTTCCCTAATTTCTTCTAGTGTCTGTAAATCTCCGATAGCGGACAAGTCATTTCGGTGTGCATCTTCCAAGAATGTCCAACCATATTGGGATGCGATTGCAGAATCACGCATCTGCGGAAGCCGTGGGTCACGTTTTCCACTTTCAATAGAATTAGCCATAATGTCACAAAGCTTGTCTAGATTCTTCCCGCCAAATGGCTTTTCCAGACGAAGTGTACGGTTCACTCCGTGAAGTTCCACTACAGCAGTTTGGAAATCATGCGTCATGCGTACAATACCTTTTGTACCAATGATATCCGTATATGCGTTATGAGTTTGATTTTTGGAGAGTTGTCCGTAGACGAAACCTTGTGTAACATCAAATACAATTCCGTTTTGGAAAGTACCGTGGCACTGTACCCACCAGGGATCTTTATAGTTCCACATTCGTATACCTTGTGCATGCCAAGTTTTATATTCGCTATTGGCATACCAACGGGCAATGTCTATGTAGTGCATGCCGCAATCGTGGTAAGCAGGGCCTTCGTACTCGTGTCCTTCGCCTGGTGCCAGTCCTGGAGTCATGTGACAGATTCGTAGAATGGCTAGTTCACCTATTTCACCTTCTTCAATAAACTGTTTCATGATCTGATGATACCATGAGTTACGCAAGTAAAGATTTACTGTGGAAAAAATATCACTTTTTTCCACTAGATCTACCACTTCCCATTCTTTATCGATGGTATCGGCAACGGGTTTTTCCGAAATAATGTGTTTTTTACTTTGAATAGCTTTCTCTATTTGATCTTTCCGTGAATCAGCTAACGTAAAGAGTCCTACGGCCTGTACGCTGTCATCATTGAATATTTCCTGTTCATCGGATATGATTTTGGATGTAGGTGAAAGAGTTCTTGCCAATTCTCGAGAAGCGGAATCTGTGTCGCAGATATATGCAATGTCCCACCGATTAGTCTTTTGCATGCTTTCCAAATACATCTGTCCCATTCGCCCGAACCCAATCAAACCAACTTTTATTTTCATGGTGTTTTTCTATATTTTATATTGGTTTGCTACAAAATTAGGACAATTCGTTATAGAAAGAAAAACAAAAATATAAAAAAATAAAAAATAAATTATAACTTTATGTTATTTGATAAATGCAATTTTCGTAACAATCCCCTCTTTTCCTTCACTGTCTGCGGCAAGTACCATATATATTCCTGTGGCCACTCTCCTACCCTGCTTATTTCTTCCATCCCAAGTGAATTGCCCTCCCAGGGAAGTACCTTGATAAATAAGATGTCCGGCAGTGTCCACAATCTTCACATCACTGTCGTAGACCATCCCCGTAACAGTAATCACACCGCTGTAGTCCGGGCGTACCGGATTAGGATAAGCTCGTACATTACTCTCTTTAAAGCTGTCTTCAGCCTCTGTAGCGTCACTTTGGTAAGAAACAAGCCCTTTACCTGTTCCGATGAAGACTTCGCCGGTACGGGGATGTATAGCAATAGATACGATACTATTGGAAAGTAGCAGACTATTCTCTTCCGTAAAGTGATGAATCGTTTCCATTCCATCCGCACTTATCAGGTAAATTCCATTGGACGCCGTACCTATCCATTTTCTGTTGGCACCATCTATTGCAATGGCATTAATCGCTTCGTTCACCAATAAGAAATCAGCTAACCCACTGTCATCATTGCGCGGAACTTTAATCTGTGTACAATAGAAGTTATCATTGAAATAGCGGGAAGGATTGTTCAGTACCAAAGGACCTCTGTTAGTACCGATCCAGATGACTCCCTCTTTATCCTCGGCAATGCAATAAACCGCCAGCTGTTCTAAAAGGGCTCCGTCTTGATTCGTAAACCGGGTAATGAACCTGTGTTGGTCGTCCGAAGTATCTGCTATAGTGCCGTTATAATTCAAACAAAACAATCCTCCCGACTCTATACGCGAAGAAGTAGCCCACAGCCAACCTCTTTTATCAAAGATAGTCCGTCCGAAATTACTTGCTTTTACTATTTCCGGATAATGAAGACTTACCCAGTCACCATTTTTCATCAATACACTCACTGCATGTTGTGTCTCACAACTCACCATCCAAAGGTTATTTTCTTTGTCATAAATCAATCCGTTCACGCGTACATAACTATCTGCCCAAGGTTCATTAGGTACAGCACTTTCCAACGGACTGTTATGCATACTATACCAGTTTATGAACTTCCCATCTTTAAATTCGTAAATCCCTTCTCCTGCTGATGCTGCAAAATGATGAGCAATGTCTTTAGGATCTTGCACAATACAGTTTATGTCATCGTATCGATGTTTGGTTTGTTCACTGATCCCTTCTTCCTGAAAACTGTTCCAGGTATTATTTTCAAAGGTCATAATGGTTCCGGGCCTGTCAAGTCTGTTAGCTATATGTCCTCCTCCGGTAATCAGCAATCGTTCTCCGGCAAAATTCATATAATACGGATAGTTCCGTACAGGACTATTCGGAGTAATGTTTTCGGGTACTTCTCCTTTAAAAGGAATATCGTGGTATTGCGAGAGGAATTCAGAGGTATCATCCGACACTTTCTTCCAGTTCTTAATATCCAGCAGATTTTCTGTCAATAACCCTGCAAACAACCCTTCGGAAGTAGCGGCATAAAGATGATTATCCGATACATTACATGCCAGAACGTTTTTATTCAGAGGATAGTAATTGCTGATTTCCCGCTTTTTCAGATTGATACAAAGAATACCCGACGCAGTGGATAAATACGTGTATTCCTTATAAAAACAAGCGTGGTTGATCGTCTTATCCTGTGTCATATTCTTGTTTTTATAATCGGGAAGGTTATAGATATCTTCCTCATTCACCAACAGGTCTATATTTGCATTGGAATAAATAATGACCAATGATTTATAGGCTGATTGGTAAGCAATATAAGATATTTCCGTATCGCTTAGCGGAAAAGATTTTGAATAAGTTCGTATGCTGGTATCTTCTTTATCATAAGCATATAAATCACCATTGGCAAGGATGAAGAGTTTACTTCCAATGACTTCACTGCGGGTAGGGTTATGATAAGAAAGGTAAGTTTGCCACTCTCCTATCGCATTTTGCGAATAGGCAGGCAGAAAATAGATTAAGCAGAGAAGAACTATATATTGAAATCTCATAAAATCAGAGTTATATTAGTTTGTAAGCAACACACTTACAAACTAATAACTCCATATTTTCGGGTTTATTGTATGCTATTAAGGAATTTGCAAAGTTTGTTTGTAGCTATGGCACGGTGGCTGATTTTGTTTTTAAGTTCGTTGCCCATTTCTGCAAAAGTCTGTGTATACCCTTCGGGAACAAATATAGGATCATATCCAAAACCGGAGTTTCCTCTTCTGGTTTTGATGATTTCTCCTTTGATTACACCTTCGAACAAATGCTCTTTTCCGTCGATAATCAGTGCGAATGCAGTGCGGAATTGTGCTTTCCGGTTTTCTATTCCTTCCATGGCATGTAGCAGTTTCAGCATATTTGCTTCTGCATTATGTCCGTCTCCGGCATAGCGTGCCGAATAAACTCCCGGTTCTCCATTCAAAGCTTCTACTTCCAGACCGGTATCATCGGCAAAACAATCCATCTGGTAGTTTTCATAAATGTACTGTGCTTTCAGTAAAGCGTTTCCTTCCAAAGTATCGGCAGTTTTAGGTATGTCTGTATGGCAATGAATGTCTTTCAGACTAAGAAGTTCTATTCTGTTACCTAAAATAGCGGTTACTTCTTCCAATTTGTGTGCATTGTTTGTGGCAAATACGAATTTATGTTTCATATGTTGATTGGTTCTTATTTCACTTTCAACCGGTCAAAACCTTCTCCATATACTCCGATAACGGAACTTTGAGAGATAAATGCGTTCGGGTCAATGTCTTTCACCAAACGGAAAATGTCGATTGACTGGCGTTTGTAAGCCAGAACGACGAGTACTTTTACATTGTGTTTACTGTACCATCCTATACCGTCCAGAACGGTTACACCGCGGTGTGTCTCTTTCGTAATACGGTCGGCTATTTTTTCATACTCTTTGGAGAAGATAAAGAATTGCACGGACTGGCGGGCACTGTTCACAATATAGTCTAATACGAAACCGATAACAAACAAAGTTACAAAACCAAATATCACGCGTCTCCAGTCGTGGAATACGAAGTAACAGGAACTGATAATAATCACATCGCAAAGCATCACCATACGTCCCAGTGTGACGTCTTTATACTTATGTATGATAGCGGCGATGATATCCGTTCCTCCCGTGCTTCCGTTGCAATTGAATACGACTCCAAGACCTGCACCGCACATCACGGCACCTATCATACAAGCCATGAAGTCCTGTCCCGGTCCCAGTATAAGTGGTGGTGTATTGTCTGGACCATTTACAAGCATTTGGAAAAACCATAAAAAGAATGTCAGCCCGAAGATGGCAAACGTAGTTTTAATACTGAATTTAGGACCCAGTATTTTAATGGCAAATGTCATTAAGACAGCATTGATGATGAAGTATGACCATTGGATAGGAAACCCCGTGGCGTAATAGATAATTGCACCGATACCCGTAGTTCCTCCTGTCGTTATCTGATAAGGAATCAGAAACAACGCCCATCCCAAGGCATAACTGATAAGACCGACAGTGATGAAGATATAGTCTCGCAACTCTCTCATCATTTCGGCTTTGGTTGGTTTTGTGATTTGCATATTAGTTAGTTACAAGCTACAAGCTACGAGCTACAAGTGTAGGTAAATGAGACAGGTTGACTTGTCTCTTGTAGTTTGTAGCTCGTAACTTACGTTATTTAATAACAATGTTTACGATCTTCTTCGGGACGACAATCACTTTCACTACTGATTTGCTTTCCATCCATTTAGCCGAACGTTCATCTGCCAATACGGTGCTTTGAATAGCTTCTGATGTTTCGTTAGCAGGGAATTCCATATTGAAGCGTGCCTTGCCATTGAAAGATATGGTGTAGTTGATTGTATCTTCCACCAGGTATTCTTCGTTGTAAGTAGGCCACTTGGCATCGCAAACTGAATCTGTATGGCCCAGTGTATCCCACAACTCTTCACATACGTGCGGAGCGAAAGGAGCCAATACGATAATCAGTTGATTCAATATCTCTTTCTTGCTGCATTTCAGGCTGAATAACTCGTTTACACAAATCATGAAAGCACTGACGGAAGTATTGTAAGAGAACTGTTCAATATCACTCGTTACTTTTTTAATCAGTTTATGCAAAGATTTCAGTTCTTCCTTGGTTGCAGGCTCATCCGTCACCATATAGTTTCCGTTACGGTCGTAGAACAGTGACCAGAACTTTTTGATGAAGCGGTACACACCGTCGATACCGTTCGTATCCCAAGGCTTGGATTGCTCTACCGGACCGAGGAACATCTCGTACATACGCAATGTATCCGCACCGTATTTCTCAACAATCATATCGGGATTAACGACGTTGAACATGGATTTACTCATCTTCTCCACAGCCCAGCCGCAGATGTATTTACCATCTTCCAGGATAAATTCAGCGTTGGCAAATTCAGGACGCCATGCCTTGAAAGCTTCGAGATCCAGAATATCATTGGATACGATATTTACATCCACATGGAGTGGAGTGGTGTCGTATTGATTCTTCAGATTCAGAGAAACGAACTTGTTACTGTCTTTGATACGGTAAACAAAGTTACTCCGTCCCTGTATCATACCTTGGTTCACCAATTTCCGGAACGGTTCTTCTACGATAGACACTCCTACGTCGTACAGAAATTTATTCCAGAAACGTGAATAAATCAAGTGCCCTGTAGCATGTTCCGTACCACCTACATAAAGGTCGACGCTTTTCCAATATTCATCTATTTTCTTATCAACCAATGCTTTGTTGTTGTGCGGGTCCATATAACGCAGATAATATGCGCTGGAACCTGCAAAGCCCGGCATGGTATTCAGTTCAAGAGGGAATACAGTAACGTTATCTATTTTTTCATTCTCTACCACACATTTGTTTACGGTGTCCCAAGCCCATTTGGTAGCATGTCCCAACGGTGGTTCTCCGGTTTCGGTAGGAAGGAATTTGGCAACTTCCGGCAATTCAAGCGGCAGACAGCTTTCATCGATCATATAAGGCATTCCATCCTTGTAGTAAACCGGGAACGGTTCACCCCAGTAGCGCTGGCGGGAGAAGATAGCGTCACGAAGACGATAATTCACTTTTACGCGTCCCAGATTATGTTCTTTTACGTAGCTCTTGGTCTTTTCGATAGCTTCTTTAATGGTCAGTCCGTTCAATGTAAGATCACAATAAGGAGTTACATCAGGTCTCGGAGAGTTGCAAACGATACCTTCTTTGGCATCAAAGCTTTCTTCACTGACATCACAACCTTCTACCAACGGACGGATTTCCAATCCGAAATGTTTGGCGAAAGCATAGTCACGACTATCGTGTGCAGGTACAGCCATGATGGCACCTGTACCATAACCGGCAAGTACATAGTCACTAATCCAGATGGGCACTGCCTCACCAGTGAAAGGATTAATGGCATAACTTCCGGAGAATACACCCGTCACGCTGCGGTCAGCGATGCGATCGCGTTCAGTACGTTTCTTTGTACGTTCCAGATAAGCGTTAACTTCGTCCTTTTGCTCAGGAGTAGTCAGCTGGGCTACCAATTCGCTTTCCGGTGCCAACACCATGAAAGTAACACCGAACATCGTATCTGCACGAGTCGTGAAGATAGTAAATTCCAGATCGCTGTCTTTTACCTTGAATTGTACTTCGGCACCTTCGCTACGGCCGATCCAGTTCCTTTGAGTTTCTTTCAGAGAATCTGTCCAGTCGATGGTATCCAGACCGTCCAGCAGGCGTTGTGCATAAGCAGAAACGCGAAGACACCATTGACGCATCTTCTTCTGAACTACGGGGAAACCTCCGCGTTCGGATACACCGTCTATCACTTCATCGTTGGCCAGAACCGTACCCAATTGGGCACACCAGTTTACCATCGTTTCACCCAGATAGGCGATACGATAGTTCATCAGGATTTCCTGTTTCTCTTTCTCGCTCTTGGCTTTCCATTCTTTGGCAGTAAAGCTGAGTTCTTCGCCACAAGCCACATTCATACCGTTGGTACCTACTTGCTCGAAAGCCTGTATCAGCTCTTCGATAGGGCGGGCCTGTTGTTCATCATTGCAATAATAGCTGTTGAACATCTTCTGGAATGCCCATTGCGTCCAATGATAATATTCCGGTTCGCAGGTACGTATTTCGCGGCTCCAGTCGAAACAGAAACCTATCTTATCCAACTGCTCACGGTATCGGTCGATATTGTTGATCGTAGTAATTGCAGGATGTTGTCCTGTTTGTATAGCATATTGTTCGGCGGGAAGTCCGTAAGCATCATATCCCATGGGATTTAGTACATTGAAGCCCTGCAGTCGTTTGTAACGAGCATAAATGTCCGAAGCGATGTATCCCAGCGGGTGTCCTACGTGTAGGCCCGCACCGGAGGGGTAGGGGAACATGTTTAGTACATAGTACTTCTGCTTCGTCTCATCTTCCTTCACTTGGTAGGTTTTCTCTTCCACCCACCTTTTCTGCCACTTCTTTTCAATCTCCCTGAAATTGTACTCCATAATGTTTTTCAT
>USSR01000275.1 GCA_900557355.1 uncultured Bacteroides sp. | reverse complement strand
CCTTCCCTGTACCGTTGGCACCAAGTACCATCACCGACATTTCCGATGGAGCTACCAGTCTGGCAAGTTTCTCCACTTGTAGGATCTTCGGACTTGTACGGTGAAACAGTACCTTTTCCTGTTTCCGTACCGTAACCATGGGGCGGAACACATCTTCTGCCAGTTCCAGCAGATGTTCCTTGCGTACCGGCTTGGGAAGGTAGGCTATCGCTCCCAACTTAATAGTGCGCACCACATCGGGAACCGACACATACTCGGTCGTGATGATGAAAGGAATATCCTTTCTTTCCTTGCGCAGCCATTCCAGTAGAGATATTCCGTCCCCTTCGGGTAGACGTACGTCCGATAGAATCAGATCAAATTGTATTTTGCGTATCAGTGAACGGGCTATCGGTTCGTTCATAGCTGTCACGACATCATAACCAGCTTGTGCAAACCAGTCCTTCTGCATCTGAGACAGGCTGATATTGTCTTCAACTATCAGTATTTTCCGTTTCATTTGTCTGTCTTTTTATTTCATTTTTTGCTGCTGCCATCAACATATCGGTATGATTTATTATCCGTTGAGTATATTCTTTTAAAGCAGTGTCACTGGCCCTTTCATCTTTTAAAAGGGAACGATAAGCGAACAACATTTCTTCATTATGTAATAATTCCCACATCGGCAGCATACAGTGAACCGTTTCACGCAATTTCTTCCTATTACAATTTTCTATGGCCGAATTGAGTTCTTCAACATCTTTTTTCGACTGGTCAATAAAGGAACATAATAATTTTATCTTATCGCTCACCTCACACAACATCATGCTGAAATCTACATCATGCTTTTTGTCAGGGCAACCTCTTTCTATAGTTGACAACAGACCGATCAACTCTGTAGATGAGAACGGCTTATAAATACAGGCTGTAAATCCGGCATTCAAAAAAGCATCTTTCTCCTTCTCTCCACGTGCAGTCATAGCGACAATGGGTATAGTCTTTGAATTGCCAATACTTGAGTTACGTAACAAAGTCAACAATTCAAACCCGTTGGTGTAAGGCATCAGGATATCTGTAAGCAACAGGTCATAATCTTTTTCCCGCATGGCTTTTACTACCTCTTTGACTGTGGTACAAGTTGTACAGGTCATGCCATTACGCTCTAACATTTCTTTAATGACAGCTTGCAACATACTGTCGTCATCAATAACAAGTACATTGTGATGCAGGTGTGTGGAATGCGTCGGGACATGTTTTTCGCTTTCCAACGGTTCATCCGTTTCCGGCATGGGAAGGGTCACACGAAATGTGCTTCCACAATTAATCAAACTTGTTACTTCTATTGTCCCATCAAGAAGATTGACAAGTCCTTGCGTGATCGGAAGCCCCAATCCGAATCCGTCCGCATTGGTTGCAGAGGTCTGGCGTTCAAAAGGACGAAAGATACGGGAAAGTGTCTCCTCACTCATACCAACACCGGTATCCACTATTTCCATGACCAGCAGTCCATTGAGATAGTGCACATTGAAATTGATTGTGCCGGTCTCCGTGAACTTAACTGCATTGGTAAGCAGATTGTCTATAATCTGTTCTATGCGGTCTGCATCACCATATAACTTGACTTCCGTATCCTTAAAATCACAATTGAACAGGATACCCTTATTATTGATTATATGAGAAAAACCGGCAGCGGTACGTTCCAATAATTCATGCAGGTCGAATGGGACATCGTTCCGTATTTCTTTCGCCTCGTTTAACCGGTACACATCCAACAGGTTGTTAAGCAGATGTACCACATGCTTGCACACCCTCCTTATGTTATTCAGATGGATATTCCTCCGTTTCTTTTCACGTGTATCCATTGCCAGATCGGCACTGCCGTCAATGACATTCAAAGGGGCACGTATGTCATGCGATATGGTCAGGATAATATTCTTGCGCATTTCCAACAGCGCAGTGTTTTGTTGTATCGTATCTTCCAAACGCTTCCTTGTTCTTGCCTTTTCCCGTAAATCTTTTTGAATAATCAGATAGGATATGACAAGCAGAATAATGGCGGAGATAATCAGCCAGGAGATGACACATATGGAACGGTTGTAAGATTCTCTAAGATGACATTCCTTCGCTTCAAGTACACGTTCTGTCTGGTTGTTCATCGTGGTTATCAGATGGCGAAGCTTTCGGTTAAGTTCCTTGTTGTGGTTGCGGAGGCTATCGGTATAAGCATTGATACTTTCCTGCCGTTCTTCCTGCATGGATAGCAATTCCTTGTTCAATGTCTTGAGAATTGTAGATGCGGAAGGAACTATCTCCAGAGTTTCTTTTGCCCCTAAAAATCCTGTAAAACCTTTCTTTTTACGAATAACAGTACGCGGTTGAGCTTCCGCTGGTAAATGAGAGAATTGCATACCTTCCTGACTGTTCTGACTATGGAAAAGTTGCATAATTTGGTATAAATGCTCTTCTTTACTGGATAATAGATAGCGCAGCGAGTCTATTTGACTTTGGCTGACAAATTCCTCATACCCCTTGTGCATGGCCTGCATCATGGAATCGATATGCAGACGAAGAGAATGATAGTTCGCAAAATCCTCCTCTTCCCAAGAAAGGGCTGTTTCACCATAAGTTGAGAGAATCGTGATGTGATGCTGGACTATATTTCCATTGTGTTGAACCCGATGAATTGTTTGTGCCTCAGTTTCAATCACCAAAACCCTATTCCGCTCACGTACCATGATTATAATCATACCGATTATAGCCACAATCAACACCATATATCCAAAGATGATTTTATATTGAATACTCATTTATCAATATTTGCTGTTTATTTAGACACTATATGTATGTGGAAAGCAACCAGTCCTTCTATCCGAAATTTAAGGGTGGCTTGTATAAACGGTAATATGCCTATTAGTACGAAAACGATTGGGTATATTGTATTCTAAAATCATAGTGTACTTTGAACTGCGATAATAAGGCTGCGGAAACTCTATTGTTTCGTATGAAATGAGAGTATTTCCATTTCTTCTGTATTACTTGTCTCCTTTCAAGGGTATAAATCCTATTTGTTCCAATTGGGCGATTTTTTGATCCGACAAGCTTCCTCTTCGATAATTCCGTCTTTGAACCGTACACCAACGCCCCAACGCCCCTTCACGACATCCAGGCCACCGTCCATTTTGGACATGAAACTGGTGCAACTGTTCCAAGTAGCTTCGCCAGACCTGCTCCACCGACCAGACAAATCCTATTCGATCTAATAGTGTTTGACGATTAGGGGAAAGTTTCCCTTGCTTGCGCATTTTCCGCTGTGTACTGCACCACTCGCCCAAATAGCCTTCGGCTGATTTGGGAAAGCGCTGCTGTTTGTCGAGAAAGATTTTCAACGCTTCATAATTTTTCATCCATTCACCGTTCAAGTCCTGACTCCACACAAATCCGATCTCATCCAACACACGAATGCGTTCTTTGCTCAAACGTCCTTTCTTACGTCTTTCCCGTTGAGTATAACACCAGGTAGCCAAGGCACCATCCTCCCGTTTGGGCCAGCGACCTTGAGTCGCAAAGAAGACTTTCAATGATTGGAATTCCTTCATCCAGTTTGAATCCAGCAGGTTCCATTCAAAGCCGACAGACTCCAGCAGTTTGTAACGCTCCTCCGAGAGTCTGCCCCGTTTGTAAGCCATGCGCTGCGTATTGCACCACAAGCCCAGCTTCCCCTCTGTAACCGAAGGCCAGTCATTTTCTTTCTTACGGAACTCAATAAGCCTCTCATACATGATCTGCCAAGGTTCCAACTCTGTCAATATCTCCTCAATACGAAGCCGTATGTCTGATAGGAAACCTGTGGTCAGAAAAGAGGTCACCCCTTCAAATCCCTTGGGTGAAGGCTGACAGGCAAGGCGTTCCATGTGCAAGGCCATCATGTCATATACAGATTTGCCCGATAGGTTGTTCACAAAATCCAATACGACAGGCTGTTTCCCGCTTCCGGCATCCAAGCAACGGCCCAGCTGTTGCAGGGTAACAATATAGGATTCTGTCCGCCGTAGAAACAAGACGGCATCTATGCCCTCCACATGCAGTCCTTCTATCAGCATATTGACAGAGAACAATACATGCAATTTCCCAGATTCTTTTTGGAAAGCCTTTAGTATTTGATTATTAGTCCGTTCGCTTTGAGTGTGATGGATCTCAAATGGTATGATTACCCGTCCGGCTTGTGTCAGCCAGCCACACACCTCAGGAACCATCTGTTTCAGATCGGTAAGATCACGGCAAAAAACCAGCAGTTTACATACATCTTTGGGCAAGAGGTTTCGGATTCCCTCAGGAGCTCCTAACGCCCCTTTAAAATCAACGCGAGCCACATCCAGTTTCTTTTGGACTTGTTCTTTTCGTCGAATTGAACATCCGCTTCGATCCAATCGCTTTTGTAAACGATTCAGTTCACCGTCTAATCCATAGGCACTTTGTACCAGGATTGGGACTGGTAAAATACGGTAATACCAAGCCTGAGGTAAGGTAAGTTCATAAAACAGATTTCCCTCGAAATAAAGATCCACCGTATCAATCATTCCCTCCGGGCGAATAGGAGTCGCCGATGTTCCTAATATATAGGCCTGCGGATTGGATTCAATTACCTCCTGCAAAGCAGCCCCCCATATTTCTGCACCGAAATGATGAAACTCATCAATCAAAATATGATCTGCTTTGAGTTGTTTATCATTTTTTCGATAATATATCAATGACTGAAACGTTCGATAGCAGATATAAGGAGAGGTAAAGCCTACCGCTTTTTTGATCTCCTCCAGGATTGTGACATTTGGAGCAAATACGCAAATTCGTTCTGTGGCATGGTCTGATATATAACGAGCCAGCAGATATGACTTTCCCGTCCCGGTCGCTTGCACAACGGTACCGATACGATGCTGTTCAAAGCCTTTTATAATAGCACGATAAGCTTTCTCGTTATGCGGGTAAAGTTCTACATGTCTGCCGGAATTAAGGCTTCTGAGGTAGTTGTCGTCAGAAACAGTCAAACCATGCAACTCATAAGCCAACGCCTCTTTCAGAAATCCACCATGAGCTACAATCCGAAAATAAAGACTCCCTTTACCTTGGGTTAATACTGTAAACTCCTCATAATATCTCTCAACATCCGTTCGGGTCAAGGGGCGAATATTCCAAACCTCTTTAGCAATAAAATGTACCATTCCCGGCTTGAATCCGACCCATAGGAAGCCGTCCGATTCTATTACGTGATAAGCAAGTTTTCGATAATAAACCGATAACGAAGAAACCATGTTATACAATCAATGTTTTCAAGATATCAAAAGAACAAAAAGTGATGTACAAGACGCAGTTTGTTCCAACACTTCTTGTTCTTTCTTCATTCCCATACGAAATAGCATAAGATAAATTCTTAATGGATTAACACCGGAATATTTTGATACTGTCCACTGAACATTTGCATTTTTGGAATGCAATATAAATTTTGATTCTCCCATAAACTCGATTTTCATAATCAATGGAAGAATCACAAAAGCCCTTGCCTTTTATAATACTGAATTTTGTGTAAAATATTTAATCGGATTTGATTATCTGAAAGTTCTAGCCAAACTTTGTATCTACTTTTGCCAATTCCAATCAAACAATTCCACATCATCTTCAAGAAGATCGCTTCCGGTTTGCGTTTCTATCAGGGTCAAGTCATTTATGGCTTTTAGACCGTGGCGCATATCTTGAAGGATACAAACAGTATCTCCCCGTTTAACTGGGGTAATTTTTCCTTCTATAGCCAACAGTCCCTCTCCGTCAACAACCGTCCATACCTCTTTCCGTAGATGATGAGCTTGATATGTGAGACTTTTTCCTGCCTTTATAATCAATTGCTTCGTCAACGACTGAAAGCCATCTGAATATTGAACATTATGAATAATCTTGTATTCTCCCCAATGTCTTTCCTCATACATTGGACAACACTGTAGCCGGTCTGCATATTTTTTTATGTTCTCGCTCTTGCTCTTTTCGGAAATTAAAATACCGTCATTCGATGCTGCAATCACCAAATCTTTGGTTCCTATACACATAATCGGAAGATCCAATTCATTAATGATATGTGTATTTTCTGCCTCTCCATCTGTGATAACATTACCTATTACATGGTCTTCCAACTCATCTGTAAGTGTATTCCAAGTCCCTAAATCTTTCCATTTGCCAGAGAAAGGAACTACTGCTACCAATTTGGCCTTTTCTGCCACCTCATAATCGAAACTGATTTTGGGGAATTCACTATATCTGTTACGGATTTCCGAAAAAGAAACAGCCCGGATATATTGCTCCACAATATTCATCATATATCCCAACTTAAAAGCAAATACGCCACCGTTCCAAAATGCATTTTCTTTTATAAGATATTCCGCTGTAGCTACATTCGGTTTTTCCGTAAACCGTTTGACCGAAAAGATTCCACCTTTCAGTTTCGATTCATCAGGCACTACATATCCATATTTAACAGATGGATAGGCTGGAGTAATCCCCATAAGAACCAGCTCGGCTACATTGTCATCCACCGCATGCACCATCTGCTCAATAACTTTGAAATATCCTGCTTCCGTAAAAGGGTCACAAGGCATAACAACAACTACTTCTTCATCGGCACATGATTTCTCATATTTCAGATATGAAGCTGCCAAGGCAATGGCTGGAAATGTATCACGTCTTTCTGGCTCCACCACTACATCGATGTATTCACCCAGCTGATTGTAAATAACATCAGCCTGAGACAAGCTGGTAGCCACGGTTACATGACCTTTTAAATCGGATTCTCCCAATTGACGAATAACCCGTTGTACCATCGACTCTTTTTGACCATCGGGAGAATTGAGTAATTTTATAAACTGTTTGGAACGACTGTTATTTGATAGAGGCCAAAGACGTTTCCCAGAGCCTCCGGATAATAAAAGAATTTGCATAAATAATGTTTTAAATCGTTACCTTTCTGCACGCATGGGATTATGCAGGAAATCATCATAAGCCAATCGGATACCATCTTCCAATTCAGTTTGGTAAGACCACCCCAAAGCCGTTGCTTTCGATACATCCAAAAGCTTTCGGGGTGTTCCGTTCGGACGTGAGGTATCCCACTTGATTTCGCCTGTAAATCCTACAACCTTAGCCACCAGTTCTGTAAGGGCTTTAATGGTCAATTCTTTGCCGGTTCCTGCATTTACCGTCTCATTCCCCGAGTAGTTATTCATCAGGAATACACATAGGTTGGCCAGATCGTCAACATAGAGAAACTCCCGGAGCGGGCTGCCGTCACCCCAGCAAGTCACTTCATCCAGACCCGCTTCTTTCGCCTCATGGAAACGGCGGATCAAAGCAGGAAGTACATGACTATGTTCAGGATGATAATTATCATTGGGTCCATACAGATTTGTTGGCATCACACTAATGAAATCCGTACCATACTGCCGATTCAAAAACTCACAATATTTCAGACCTGATATTTTGGCCAAGGCATACGCTTCATTCGTTTTCTCCAATTCTGATGTTAGCAAACAAGATTCAGGCATAGGCTGAGGGGCCAAACGTGGGTAAATACATGAAGAACCTAAGAACTCCAATTTTTTACAGCCGTTCTTCCAGGCTGCGTGAATCACGTTCATCTCCAGTATCATGTTGTCATACATGAAATCAGCCAATGCAGATTGGTTGGCAATGATACCACCCACTTTGGCAGCAGCCAAAAAGACATATTCCGGTTTTTCTTCCGCAAAAAACTTTTCAACAGCTTCCTGCCGTGTCAAATCCAATTCTGCATGAGTACGGGTGATAATATTCGTATACCCCTGCCGTTGCAGTTCACGGACAATGGCAGATCCCACCATTCCCCGGTGTCCTGCCACATAGATTTTTGCGTTCTTATCCATCATTTCACGATTCCTTTCTCCAGATATTCGGCCAAGTTGGTACGCATTACGTTGGCCACATGTTCCGCAGCCACTTTTTGCATATCATGAGACACCATAATTTTCACCAACTCTTCAAAGGAGGTGGATTGCGGATTCCATCCCAATTCATTCTTAGCTTTCGTAGGATCACCCCATAGGTTGACAACATCCGTAGGACGATAGAAATCCTCACTGACAGCTACCAGTACCTTTCCGGTCTTTGCATCAATACCTTTCTCATCTATACCTTCACCCTCCCAACGCAGTTCAATGCCGGCATAGTGGAATGCCAATGTAGCAAATTCGCGAACAGTGTGCTGTACACCTGTTGCAATGACGAAATCCTGCGGTTTGTCCTGTTGCAGAATCAGCCACATGCATTCCACATAATCCTTGGCATATCCCCAATCACGTAAGGAATCCAGATTACCCAGATACAGACAATCCTGCTTTCCTTGAGCAATACGGGCAGTAGCCAACGTAATCTTGCGCGTTACAAAGGTCTCGCCCCGACGTTCCGATTCGTGGTTGAACAGGATGCCCGAACAACAGAACATATTATAAGCCTCGCG
>USSR01000274.1 GCA_900557355.1 uncultured Bacteroides sp. | reverse complement strand
GAAGCGTGGCTTCACATATTTATCCTGAGAGGACGTAAAGTGCAATCCCGGTATGTTGTTACTCTTTCTTGGGAAACTGATGGACTTGATAAGTGAGTAATCATCCGCATCCAATGCATAATATTCGTCCGCGTCGGCTGTTTTCACGCAAACCGTCCAGTCGAACATATTCCCGAAGATAGACAGGGCATCCTCTTCGGGGTTGAAGGAAGGAACTCCGGTCTTGACCACATCATAAGTCTTATTGTTCAGCACATAGAAGTTGTTATCCATATCCGTCAGGAAACCCAGTGTCTTGCGGTCCTTGAATTCCGTGATGAAGAGATGCTTTGCATTTAAGCCTTCGGGCAGGGAAATGGCACGCACATACGGGCGTCCTTTCGTCTGTTTCAGATGGAAAAGTTTTCCCTCATTATCCAGAATCAGATAACCTTCATCGTACTCCTTGCGAGTGGTGGGATTACCGGCCAACCGGCGGGCTGGGAATTTGAACCCTTTCTTCACCATAGCCTCTGTGAACAGTTGGCTTTTGTCAGCATCTACCGTATTGGTTTTCATACCGATAAATTCAATTCCTTTTGAGGTGATACGGAACACATCATCGGGCATAGTCAGATCCACGCGTCCCGACATACTCTCCAGCAAAGGATAAAGTTCTATCTTGGAGGCATTGATATCCGAAGCTGCCGAGCGGAAGCTGAAATTCGTAAGCTGCACTTCGCGCGGAGTGACGGCAACACCATTGATGCTGTCCGGGAACCGCTCATCCGCCATAAGCTGGCGCATGTAGAAGAACGGGAGAATACTGTCCGTCTGTTCCTGTGTATATACATTGCCGGACTGGTCGCGCCGTACCACGCCTTTACCATCTTCATTGCCCATGGAGAGGAAGTCGCCGAGGATACAACTGTACATGGAGAAAGGAATCTTCGATGGCTTTGCCGCAAAGAAAGAATAACACCAAGGCAACTGCCAGATAATGAGCAATGCAATGGTGATGTATAAGAATATTTGACTAAAACGTTTCATTGTCTTTTTCGTTCTTAATAGTGAATGTATAACCTGTTAATCTTGTTCTCCTGCCTTGAACCGTGCAATGGAAAGCCATGAGAGACTTGCCGTGAGTAGGGTGTAGATTGCCAGCCAGGGCAGGAAAGCATTGTAGGCTTCCGGTGCCGGAGCCAGGAAGAAGATACGCAACAGCAATACAGAGATTACCAGATTGAGGACGCGGCGTTTCCAGGTCGGTTCCAGGCATATCCACGAAATCAGAAGATAAGCGGCAATACCTGCCAGATACCAGGGAAGAGCTGTCAGCAGAATCCGCGAATAAAGTTCCGGAGCCAGGACGCCTTGCATGTAAACCGTCATCAGCACGTAGTTGGCGGCAAAGCAGATAAGTAACACTACCAGTCCGTAGAGCAACATCAGGTTAATCATCCGCAGTTGAGGGTAGGGCAGATGCAATGTCAGTTTCAGGCATTTATGGTGCATTTCGGGTACGAATTGTACCAGAGCAAGCAGTATCCCGACCAATAGAGGAATAAATTCCAGTAAATCCACGAATACGGTATCCCGTGACAGCATAACTTCCCAAACGTGTTCCACACCTTTCATGCTGGCAACACGGTTGATGCGCAACATTGAGTATCCGGCAAAACCGAGCGTTACCAGCAGTGCAAGCAACAGATACCAGCGGGTTTTAATCCATTCTTTATAAAATATAGCGTTCATAATAGTTATTGGTTATTAGTATTTTCCCGTTAGTCCGATAAAAGCATCTTCCAGGTTTACAGTCTCGCATTTCAAATCGCTGTAAGGCACTTGCAGGGCTTTGAAACGGTTTTCTACTTCTTGTTGAGGCAGGAACGAGAAGGTTTCCAGCGTATTTCTGATAAGAGACGGATGGTAGAAATCCTTATCTTCCGGCATCTTGTAACCTTCGGGCAACGTGCAGGTATAGCGGCGTATCGTGTCCAGCAGTTCCTTTACGGGCTGCTGGATGAGGATGCGTCCGTAATCCATGATGATGCAGTCGTCTACCAGCCGTTCCATATCCTGAATGATGTGCGAGGTCAGGAAAACAGTTTTGTTTTCCGAGCGGGCATAGTCACGCAGATAGTCCACGAAGAGACGGCGGTAGCCGGGATCCAGACCGAGAGAGAAATCGTCCAGTACCAGCAATTCTGGGTTTTGTGCCAGGATAAGTCCCAGTGCCACTTGCGAACGTTGTCCGCACGACATACGCGAGATGCGTTGTCCGGCAGCTACTTTCAGTTTGTCCATCAGGTCGTAGTACGCTTCTTTGCGCCACTGTCCCGGATAGAAAGCAGAATAAAACTTCTCAATCTCCCGGATGGTCATGAACTGATATTGCACGTGTCCCTCGATGAGCAGGCCGATATTACGGCGCGTCGAAGGATGCATGGCCTGAATGTCCTGTCCGAAGATGGAACATTGGCCGGAGCGGGGTTTCAGGTAACCGCTCAATATATTGATCGTTGTGGTTTTTCCTGTACCATTCTTTCCCAGCAGTCCCAGGATGCGCCCTTTAGGCACGCTGAAGCTGAGGTTTTCGTAAATTAACCGTTTGCCATAATAGTGCGTCAGGTTATTGCATTCAATGATATTCTCCATTGATATCTTTTGTTTTTAGTATTGAACCTATTTTAATTACTCGTTAGCTGCATGGATTGATCTCGGAACTCCTGTAGGTAATTCTGTTTACCCCAAATGGTAACTCCATTTACATGCCGGGGTAAAGGCCGTTACATACCGAGGTAAAGAGCGTTACAATACGGGGTAAAGGCCGTTACATCCTGCGGTAAATGCTTTTACCTCTTGTGGTAAATGCTCGGTAAATGCAATGCTTTGATAATTAGATTGCTAACCAATGCTTATACCTCAGGCTATATGCGAAGCTTGAGTCGTTTATAGAAATAGAAAAAGTAGCGGAATCAGTATACCTGCTGCAAGTTCTATACCTCCGCGTCCCCACAAGCCTTTTGGTCCTTTCAGCATCACCATTCCCGTGACGGTAATAATGATGAGTCCTACGGCAAACACATCTGCGAAGTGAGTCCACCATCTTCCGGGATTGTAATGCAGCTTGGTCAGGGCGCTTATCAACGGACGACGTGTCAGCTTCTCGTAAACGGCTTGCTTGGTCTGCAGATTGACCATCAGGTTGGAACCGCCTTTGAGGAATACCTTCATCTGGTTTTCCTTCGGGAAGTAATGTTTGGTATAGTTCTTTTCTTCACCGAGTGGTGCCAGCAGTTCCAGGACATCATCCTTTTTCATTCCGGCCTGCGGGGGCATCACTTTGGTAATGGTATATTCCTGTCGCTCTACCGAGTAATTGGGATTGATCGTATTCCGGTGGTTCATCACAATTCCGGAGATGGCATATATCAATACCATCCCCGAGAAGAAGAATGAGAGGTCCCGGTGGATTATCCGGCTCCATTTCCGAAATGCGGTTCCCGCCTTACTGAATTTCATAGTTGGCGGCTTCCATATAATAGAATGACAGATAGGGCTTTCCTGATTCGGCCTGACGCTTGGCTATTTTAGCGCGGAAGTCAGCGATACGTGCTTCGGGCGTATTGGCTGTTTCGCCGCGTGCTTTCTTCTCGGTGCTGCATCCGGCTTCGCCTTCACCGTGCTTTTCGGTAGCGGCAGCTTTCAAGCGTGATTCCCATTGTTGCAGATAAGCTTCGTCCACACGTTGTTCCTTCAGGGTTCCGGTGACGCGAACGATACTGTTGACGCACTTCGTATCGAAAGAACCCAGTTTGGCTGCTTCTACACGGATGGTCTGTGTGTCGTCGCTACCCATCAGGAAGATTTTGGTAGCGCCGTGCTTGCAGGCATGTGTACATACACCTTCGATGGTGACTTCCTGGTCGGTCAGTGACTCGGCGTTAGCCAGAAGATCGTCTATTTCCATTGCACCGGTGGTCTGTTCGGTGGTTGCGGTTTCTTCGGTGTTCTTCTGCTTGTTGTTGCAAGAAGTTCCGATAAAGAATAACGCCATGATGGCGGCTGCGATTGATAATGTTTTAGTACTCATTGTTGTTTTTTGTTTTATTGTTAGTTATTATTATTGTTAGAAAGTAACTCCCAGAGATACCTCTATCCGGTCTGTCCCACCACATTTATCATATTCCTGATGCAGCCAGTTGGCTGAGAGGAATACGGCATACCGATCATTGAGTATATAATCCCCGCGCAGTTTGAGGGCAACGGAGGCGTGGTCGTCACTCAGGTAATCGATGTTGGAGAGTAAAGTGCTGCCTACCGGTCCTTTGCCGTCCAGTCCCGTCAGAGAATAATCGGCCTTCACATTGGTAGTATATCCTCCGGCAAGGCTTGCCGATAATAGCATTCTCGATGCTTTCCAGAGAGATTGCGCTTCCAGTCCGCCGCTTGCAGAGGCCATTTTAACGTAGCGTCCGTTTCCTTTATATTCGGGTTTCGTCTGCCAGTAGCCGGCGGTGGGGAGCAGAGTCCATCCCCAGCGGCGGTTCCCGTTGAGGCATTGTCCTATCCTGCCTTTCAGTCCGGCTTTCAGTGTCGTATTTTTGAACTGGTCCACACTGCTGATTTGGGGATAAATGGTACCGGACGGTTCGCCGAAGATGTTTTCAACACCTGTTCGTTGTTGCAATGCGGCAAGCAAGTGCACTCCATATCCCCATTCACGGTTGCAACGGGTCCATGCGGTTTCCAGCGAAACGTCTACGTTCTTTATTTCATTGATGGGAGTATAATTGGTGCTGGATAACTCTTTGGTCAAGTGGAAGTAGTCCGCCCGCAATGAAGCGGAAAAGCCGTTGTTCTCGCCATCGTTGCTCACCGGAAGCAAATCGACGCTGCCACCTATGCCTTCGCCTGTGTAGCGGGTGCTGGTCTGCGTTCCCGCAAAGCGCACATAGTCCATACCCAGTCCGAGCATCTGATAGACGGATGTGGAACCTTTGTCGGCAAGGAATGTGATTTCACTTTTCTGATTGTATTTGCGGGCTTGCATTGCAAGGCCTAAGTTATATTTCCCGCTTAGGTTGCGTGAAAGTGCGAGGGTTGCCTGTAAATCGGAAATTATGTTACGCGGACGCGGGGCTTTGTCGCGGTAAGCAATCACTGCGCGATAACCCAGTTCGGCACCGGCAGTCCATTCGCCGAAGCGGTAGGCATATCCTCCGGAGAATTTATACTCTTCTTCTTTCATGAAGCCGCCGATGGAGTCGCCCACTACATAAGGGTAGAGGAGAGAGTAGTCGGAATTCTCATTCCAAACCACATTTTCCCTGCGTCCATTGCGGTAGGAGGCTTGTCCGAAGAGCCGGTTGCGCGGATTCAGTACGACGAAAGAGTTTACTTCTGCACTGAAATCTTTTCTCCTGTTTCCTTCCTGTGCCAATGCGGCGTCGCCACGTTGCTCGTACAGTCCCTTCACGCTGACGCTTGTCAGGCTGAAAGGACGCTGGTCGAAACGGATGGCGGCATTCTGCCACACCTGGTTGCGGAATACAGCCGTCCGACTGTATTCCGACAATAGTTTTTCTTTGACAGTAAGCGTATCTGCTGCAACCACTCGTAGGGGCAACAGGATTATTGCGGTCAATATGATAAGGAAACGTTGTCTCATGCTTAATCTCTTAATTATTGGGCCGGTAAGAGGGTTGCGCGTACCGAAGGCTCAAAGTCTACGCTTGAGTTATTGGTATCCTGCAATACTTTGCGTCCGTCTTCGGTGGTGTAGGCTGTTCTGCGGACAATGGCCTTACCATAGTTTTCGGCAATCGTGCTGTTCACACCTATATAAGTATATCCCATATCCAATGCCATGCTTGTCACGTTCCATACATATTTGTTCTTCGGACTCATGTTGATAGCATCTATAATCCAGCTATTGGGGAATTTGTATTCGGTGAATACTTTAGATTGGTTTCCGGTTGCCAGTGTATAAGTATAGTCGTAGGTGTACTCTTCCAAGTATTGTTCGGAAGTCATTCCTGCTGGTAGCCGTCCGATAGCGTATGACCTGTTGCCTTGTTTAGCCAATACCCAAACGGTTTTGGTGTAATTGTACATCATGTCCAGGTTGGGTACATCCGGATTGTCTATATCCGGGTTGGAGGTGCTGGTAGACTGGGTGTACCATTCAAAATCAGCCTTGCTCAGGTCGGCCGAACCGGGGTTGGCTTCTTTATGGTTTATAGCATTATCACAAATGGTGATGCTTTCTCCCGGTAATACCGGATAGTCTGTACCGTTTCCGGGAACCATGGCTATCACCTGCACGGTCATGGCTTCCTCCATGATGTCCGGAGTGTAATCATTTTTGGTAACAGTCAAGAATTTAGATTCAAGCAATACCAGTCCGTCGGCATACAGCGTTTCGGAAGAGTTGTTGTGGATGCGGATATATTGGTCACCGTTATACTGCTTGTTTGTTTCCGCATTCAAGGTTCCGGCAGCAAAGATCTCTGCAATGACAAAATCACCTCTTTCATCCTTGTTCAGCACATAGATGGGCAGGTTCAATGATACGGTTCCACCTTTTACTTCAATGTTCTGCTTGGCGCCTTGAACGTCAACATCAGCGGTCTTGGTTACTTCTACCGTTTCTTCTTCTCCGTCCTCATTGGTTATAATCTGGGTTTCCTTGTAACTATAGGATGCGGTACCTATAAAAGTTACGTTATACAGACCGTCGGTCAGCGTGGCCAGTGCGCTTTGGGTTGCCGCACGGGTCAGGGTAGAGGTGTGGTCGATTTTCGTTTCAAGCCCGGTACTGATATTGGTAAACGTGTATGTTCCCGTCTTGACGGTCAGGTCGTCTCCGATACTGTTGATGACATTCAATTCCATGTCTACCTGCGTAGTGGCAACGTCGTCGTCGCTACAAGCGGTCATTGCAAAGCCCCCTGCCAGCAGGAGTGCCCATGCGAAATACTTTACTTTCTTCATCATAATCTGTTGTTTTTATATTTATTAGAATCTTAAATTGGCTTCCATTCCGAAGTATGGATTATAAATGCGCTTTACCTCCCTCGTGCCACTGTGATATATGGGCGCTACATTCAGCAAGCGGTTCACGAATAATGAAAGTTGCATATACTTCCCGATTTCTTTGGTCGCTTTCAGGTTGATGCCCATTTCAAAGGGAACCACTTTGCGGTTGAAGTAATCGTCGGCATATTTGTTTACTAAGTGTTGCAACTGTACGTCCGTGGCGTCAGCTGCTGTGAAGAGATGTACTTTTCCGCCTTTATCTACGTAGCTCACCGGTGTTCCGTTGTTCCAGAGGCTTTGGTTGGCGGTGTACCAGGTGCACTGTGCCGTCACGGAGAAAGCCATTCCTATATTGTTCAGATAGGTGTCGGCAGTGACATTCGTATTGAATACCTCGTTGGTGGAGCCGCTTTCCCAGTCATACAAACCTACGTATTGCAGTTGCTCTCCGTTCAGTATGATGGATGACTCTTTATATTCGGGCATACTATTGCTATAAGTTGTTTTCAGCCAGGCGCCGGTGACGGTAAATCTGGTTTTCAGTTGCTTGATGCGCTGGGACGAGAAAGTGAACTCCACACCCTGCTTACGTACGCGTGTACCGTTTCCGGCCATTTTGTAGGCGTTGATTAAAGTATCTTCAGCATAGGCTAGCCCTTCCAGTGCGGGCGGTCCGGTCAGTTCGGAAGAGTTGATGGAAGAGGTATCATACTTTTTATAAGCCAGTGTGCGGTAATAGGAAATATCGCGGAAAGCATTGTTCATGCGTTCCTGAAAATAGGTGACGGAGAACAGGTTCCCTTTATGTGCCACATTCAGGCGCACTTCCCACTTCTGGTTGCGTGCAGGCTCCAGGTCATAGTTCGTATTATCCCATTTGTAGGTCATCATATTGATGCGTCGGTAATCGGCATTGTTATGATAGTAGTTCAGTTGCACTACATCTACATATCTGGCATCCGGATATAGCTGTGCAGTGGTTGGAAGTTTAGACAACCAGCCGATGCCGGCGGATATGTCAATCAGCCAATCCTCATTGGCACCCAGGGCAGGGAGTTGCCACTTCAGGTTAAAGCGGGGGTCGAGGTATATTTTTCCTTGAATAGCGTAGTCGCCGGATAACCCCAGCAAAGAATTGGCTCGTACACCTGCTGAGAGAAACAGTTCGTGCTTGCCGAGAGATAGCTTCATTTGTTCTTCTGCATAAACAGATACATCCTGCCGGGCAGGGATATCATTATAACTTCTTGGACGAGTGGTCGATGATGTATTCAGCGGGCGGGTGGTGTCGTACACCTGTCCGTCTCCGAAATTCTTGCTGAAGTTCCATTCCGCACCAACTTTCAGCGTATGCGAGCTTTTCATCCAGTTAAAGGCAAAATCTCCAATGATTTTAGCATTTGCATAGAAGGGCTTGCCGTCTACTAATACATTGGCTACATAGCTGTAAGGAAGGTAAAGTCCGTCCGCCTCTCCTTGTTCCGGA
>USSR01000273.1 GCA_900557355.1 uncultured Bacteroides sp. | reverse complement strand
CTGTGACGGAACGAGTTGGAATGCGGATGGAAGCTGGAGTTTTTCACCTTCGTATCATTATACGTGGATATGGAGTAGTCTTACATTTGGCGTGACTGTTATGCTAGGCACATTTGCAGGAAAGATGATGAAGGATGGAAAAGGGGGAAAACGTAAAGTTGCTATCCGTTTATTTATTGTTGGTCTTGCATTACTTGCTCTTGCGGGTGTATGGAGTTTGCAAATGCCTGTTATCAAACGTTTATGGACTTGTAGTATGACACTGCTTTCCGGTGGCTATTGCTTTTTGTTAATGGGGTTGTTTTATTACTGGATTGACTACAAAGGAAATACACTTGAGCTAAATTGGCTTAAAATATATGGCATGAATTCCATTACAGCATATGTTTTAGGGGAGGTCATCAATTTCCGTAGTATAGTGGCTTCCGTTAGTTATGGTCTGGAGCCGTATTTGGGAAAGTATTATTCCGTATGGCTTACTTTTGGTAATTATCTTATTCTCTTCTTTATTCTTCGCACAATGTACAAAAAGAGAATTTTCCTGAGAATTTAATAAGGAGGTTTGTTCACTTTTGTCTGCCTAAGTTTCATCTTTTGTCTAATCAGTCGTTTTCTTTTTCTGTTTCAAACAAATTCAAAAACAGCAAAATCATTATTAAACATCCGATAATGTGCAATATCGTATGTTTGCAAGCAGAAAACGGAGGTTAAGATTGCCTCCCAATATTAATTTTAAACTCTTTAATATTATGAAAAGAAAACTACTCTTTTCCACAGTTATGTTAGTAGTAGCTGCCAGTGCTATGGCACAAAACGACATTACTCCTTCACGCTATGATTTTGCCAATCAATCGGAA
The DNA here is from genome assembly GCA_900557355.1 of uncultured Bacteroides sp. Lineage (GTDB taxonomy): Bacteria > Bacteroidota > Bacteroidia > Bacteroidales > Bacteroidaceae > Bacteroides. The sequence continues at coordinate 7,738 of USSR01000273.1, read as the reverse complement.
GGACAATACGTTATTGATGGTTGTAATAATGGTTGGGGACCGGGAAATCTCGATGCTGCTAAAGAATCGAAAGTTGGGTATGTAAATGCTACCGGAGGTGCATTCTGGGATAGTAAAAATACGGATGCATTTAAGAATTTGCAGGCCGGTTTGCAGATTCTTGATTTAACGGCCGAAGGTATTGGAAAAGTATTATGCTTTAAAGGTGTTAACTGTGATGATGCAGTCTTTCCAAAAGGTACCAAAGCCACAGGTTCTATTCCTGCTTGGACTCAACTTGCATTTTATTCTGATCCGGAAAAAACCCCGACAGGCGGAGAAGATGCTGCCGCTCCGTTCATCCGTGTTTCCATTACTTATAAAGCTTGGGAAGCTGAGCCGGATCCGGATCCTAATAGTGGCATAATTTCAAAATTAGAAATTAAAGCAGTTGGACCTAATTCTGTATTAAACTCTTTTGGTGGAATTCTTTCATTTGACATGATGGTGAAAGATGTGGAGACAGAAGAAATGTATGAATTGAATGAAGGTTGGCAAAAGGTGGAATATGACTTCCAGGTGGGTACGCCCGATGGAAATCCATTTGCATTTACTATCGGGTTTAATGGCGCAAAATTTGATACGGGCGCTCTTCTTATTAAAGAAATAAAATTCACGTCCCCGACAGACGGCGCATATGCTAAAGGTAACGCTGCAAACTTCATGAAATATTTAACTCTGGAAAACGGTCAGATTGTAACCGGAATCAACACTCCGACATTTGAAGGTAACAAGATACGTTGCAACGTTTCAAACAACCTCCTGACAATTTCAAATTTAGAATCCGGTGATAAAGTAGAAATATATTCGATTTTAGGAACATTGATTTCATCTCAGAAAGCTACTTCTGATGTGCTTGCATTGCCTTTGAATGTTAAAGGCGTTTTTATAGTAAAGACTAAGACTACCACAACAAAAGTAGTGAATAATTAATCTTTAGGTATTGGTTGAAGGATATGTTTTCTCAAAATAAGAATCATATCCTTCTTTCATGAAAAATTTAATATTATGAACAGACTTTTCTGCTTTTTTATTTCCCTCCTTTTTTGCCTGACCTCGTTTGCCCAAGTCAAAAATTACGCGGTAGCGTTCGATGGTAACAGTGATATCAAATTTAATTGTATATCAGAACTAAATAACCTCTCTAAATACACAGTTCAGTTTTGGATGTATCCCTCCGAATGGACACCGGGTGCATCTATTTTTAAACGAGGAGCAGGTGCCGACATTTTTGAGGCATGCCTGGGTCCGGCGGAAGGTACAATTGTTTTTCATATAGGTAACCAGAATATCCAGCTCCAATCAGACCACTTTTCAGTGAGTGCCTGGTCACAATTGACTTTTATGGTAGACGGGAGCAATATCACTTCTTATGTTAATGGGGAAGAAATAAATTCTCCTACAGTTTCTTCTTCACTAACGATTCCGGACAGCGATTCGGAATTCAGAATAGGAGAAGCATTTAAGGGAAAAATAGATGAGTTTCGTTTATGGAGTACCGTACTCGATACAACGGAATACTTAACACATGATCCCAGTGTAAAAGGATTTATCCTGTGGGATAATACCATTAATAAATTTCATCCGGACTATGAATCTTTGATTGCATACTACAAATTCGATCAGGAATTATGCGATAACATCGTAGATTATACATTCCGCCATCATGGCATCATGAACGGAAATGCACACCGTGTGGAGGTCACAGATAATTCCTTCTTTAAATACCGTATAGTTACTGCTTATACCGATTTTGGACGTTTCTCCGACACAGGAACAGACCGTGACAAATACCTGCTATGCAATGATTTAGTCGCGCTGATTGCCGGAATAGGGAGCGACGGTTCGGCCAGTGTGAGCCTGCCATTCGACAGAGGAGTACTGACAGGAGGAGCATCCTATTTAGAATCTTATGAGGGGCGTAACGGAGGTATGCTGGCTTTTGACGGTACTGGAAAAATGAGTGCAGGTGTCAAAGCAATGACTCCAACCGACGATTATTCATTCTGCACCTGGTTCTATATCGACCGGTGGGTGGAAGGTGCTTTTCTCTTGAAAAAGGAGAAAAACGAAAATATGGGAATATCTCTCCGTCTAGGCGAAGAAAGCAATGCAGAAGTAATTCTCCGAGTAAATGGAGACGAATATAAATACAAATGTGCGGGAGAAATAGTAACCGGTAAATGGATTCATTTGGGTTTTTCAACCTCTGATCGTTATTATGAGTTAAACAGAACTTTTCTTTTTGCCTGCAACAAAAAGAAACTGAACATTTACCCTTATTTGTATCCTGAGATAAAAAAGTCGTGGGTGTTGCCACTTGCCGAACTTGCTGATGTGGAAGCTACTATTGGAGAGAATTTTGTGGGCAAAATAGATGAAACCATAATCTGGAACAAGGGCAACGGACGCGACGAGATTTTCTCAATGGGTGATAATGGTCTGAATTTGCCCGGATTCGGGAAAAATGTTGGAGTGAATTATGCCTTTTATGCGGGCAGTTACTGGCCATACAATAAGCCGGAAGATCCCGGATATGACTGTTTTTCTTATAAAGAATATCTGAACATCATGCGCACGGCGTATGCCAATCACCGCGGATTCAAAATTCGCCTGAGTGTTTCGGGTGGTTCCGATTGGAAAACAGTGATAGGCAATGCGGCAAAAAGGGAGCGTTTCACTACCGAAATGGCTGATATTATAAATAATGACGATAATCTGGATGGCGTGGATTTCGACCTGGAATGGCCGGGATATGGCGGTCAGGATGCTGCATGGACAAACTATGGTAAACTGATGACTTTGCTTCGCAGCAAATTGAAGGAGGGCAAGACTCTGACAGTTTCTCCACACACCGTTTCATATTGGTTTCCTAAAGAAGATATGAAGTCTGTAGACTATTTCTTGTTCCAGAATTACGGTCCGGCTAAAGAGCATTTCACCTATGAAAGTTTCCCGGAAGCCTACAACAAATTCCTGGCTTGGGAATATCCGGAAGAAAAAATAGTGATGTCTTTTGCAGGCAGCACCAGCAAGCAATACAATGCCGATGGTTCGCAAACAAACAATCCACCGGTACGTATCCATCAGGTCGGAGAAATTGGTCCGGATGATAATTATTCAAACGGCTATTACTTTACGGGAACCTACCAGACCCGTTGGCGTTCGGAGCAAGTGAAGAAACAAGGACTGGGTGGCATCATGTGTTGGTCGCTGAATATTGATTTCCCTGATACGAATCATCCGTTGAGCCTGTTCAAGTCATCGGCTTATGCCATTTCATCCAATGTAGACACATTAGTGACGAAAGTAGACATGACTCCTACCGCTATTGAAAAAGTAAAAACTGAAAATACTGAGTTTTCCATTTATCCAAATCCGTCGGAAGGCGTAACCGATATAACCATACCTGAAGGGGAAAAAGGATGCAAACTACTTATGTACACTAATTCGGGAGTACTGTTACAAACTTTAGAGATATCAGCAGAGGGCATCTTCCGGTATGAATACGGGAAACTTGCATCCGGCTACTATTTGTTGCGTTTACTGACGGATTCCGGAAAACAATACTCCAGACTGTTGATCGTGAAATAGTTAACCATATGTATAATTTAATCTAATGTAAAATGAGAAAAAAACAATTAGTCCTGCTTTCCTTCTTGGCAATCGGCAGTTTCTTCTGCGGCAGTTGCGAAAAGGATATTAAGACTCCGGGAGTTTTTGAACCTCTTTATCTGGATTTCTCAGTCAGTGATACGCTGGGAAACCAATACACCGGAGATTCGATAATAATCCCGAGTACCGCAAATATGATGGTTTTTAAAATCACCACAAATTGCTCATGGAGTGCCAAATGTCAAAACAAAGCCGGCCTGTCAGGGTGGATGTCCATCCCTTCATCCCCCCGGGGAGGCGGAGATGCGACTATAACATCCACCGTGTCGAACAATAAAACAAAAAACGACAGAAAAGTTTACTATTCTGTGATAGCAGGCGATTCTGCCATTGTGAAGACAGTTGTAATCGTACAGCCCCACGTGGTAGCTAATTAAATCTTTACTATAAAAACTAACCTTATGAAATATAGATATATTATAATGATGGGGTGTCTTTTTATACTGAACAGTATAATCTGTGCACAAACAACGAAAGTCACCGGTGTAGTTGTTGATGAATTCGGTGAACCATTACCGGGTGTAAATGTCGTTATAAAAGAGAATCACGGGACAGGTACAATCACAGACCTCGACGGAAATTTTAGCATAGAAGCCGATGCGAAACAGTCATTGGAGTTTACCTATCTCGGATATCAGAAACAGACAGTGCCTGCCACCAAGGGTAAGAAGATGAAAGTAGTGTTGCGTGAAGATTCACAGATGTTAAACGAAGTGGTTATTGTAGGATTCGGTACTCAGAAAAAAGCGAATCTGACGGGAGCCGTTAAAAGTGTAGACACCAAAGTACTTGCTTCACGCCCTATCACCAGTGTTGCAGACGGTCTTCAAGGAGCGGTAGCCGGACTGAATATCACCAACGATATGGGTGGTGCACCCGGCCAGAAAATGGAGATCAACATCCGTGGAGTGGGACTGGAAGATATAGACCAGGACGGAACCGGCAGCAAGGCTTCCCCGCTTGTGCTGATTGACGGCATGGAAGGAGACTTGTCTACCCTGAACCCCAATGATGTTGAAAATATCACCATCTTGAAGGATGCCGCCGCAGCAGCCATTTACGGTTCGCGTGCTCCCTACGGTGTGATTCTTGTCACCTTGAAGAAGGGTGACAGAGGATTCAATATCTCTTATTCGGGAAACGTACGCATATCCCAGCCTATCAATACCCCCAACATGGTCAATTCTTACGAATATGCCTTGGCTGTGAATGACGCTTTTACGAATGCAGGAGGCAATAGTCAGATCAATACCGATAGAATCTTAGCCTTGATGAATGGTACCAGCCTTCCAGATGTTCCTTACCTTCAATACGGCATCGAACCGGGAAAGCCCAATGAAGAAACCGGTGAAGTGTGGTGGGTAGGCGACCAGCAATGCTGGGCCAATACAAACTGGTATGATGTGCACTTGAAGAATGCGTCTTACTCTCAGGAACACAACGTCAGTATGAGTGGCGGCAGTGATAAATTCAATTATTATATTTCCGGACGCTATCTGAACCAGAACGGTCTGTTCCGCTACTCCGATGATAAATACGAAAACTTCTCCCTGAACGGAAACTTTACAATTAAGATGAATAAAATCGTTTCGGTTTACTGGACTACCCGCATGATATTGGATAAAAACCAAAAGCCGTCTGCCATGAACGATCTTTTCTTCCATAATCTGGGCCGCACGTATCCCCTGGTTCCGGTCACGTTTCCCAACGGAGAATATCATACCAGTTCGGGCATTGAAGCCCTACAGCACGGTGGAGACCAGATTGCCAACGGTAAAAGCTTCTATAATCAGGGAAAAGTAATTATCGAACCCGTCAAGGATTGGAAAATATATGTTGATTTCAGTAGCAGGATAGAAACGCCCAATGATACCCGTCAGTTCAAGAAGATATATAATACATTACCGGATGGCAGAGTAGTGGCAACCGGTGTATTGAAAGATGTGGCAGTGAAGCATGAAGTAAAAGAAAACGGCAGTTTCAACGTTCAGCCGGGTGCGGGAGAAAGCTACTATGAGGTAGGTAACGGCCGCATAAACTACTGGAACTTCAGTGCACGCACAGATTATGAGAAACAGTTGAAGAAACACTATTTCAAGATACTGTTGGGAACCCAGTCCGAATATTATTCTACGTCTTATTCCAGAATCGGTTCTTCCAAGATTGTTTCGGATGATAATCCATGGATCGTAAACGACCCGACCAACCTTACGAGCGAACAGAAATCAGAATGGTCCACTCTCGGTATTTTCAGCAGGCTCAACTACAATTACGCCATGCGTTATTTGGCCGAAGTGAACTTCAGAGCTGATGCTGCCTCCCGCTTTCCAACAGACAAACGTTGGGGATTCTTTCCTTCATTCTCTGTGGGTTGGAACATTGCCGAAGAACCTTTCTTCGAAAAAATAAAAGAAAAGACCGGTTGGGATATGTTCAAGATCAGAGCTTCATTCGGTTCGTTAGGCAGCCAGAATACAAATAGTTTTTATCCTTATTTCCAGAAGATGTTCACAAACCCTATGTCCGATTATGTTTTTGACGGTGTAGCTGCCACACAATTGAAGGCTCCGGCTCCGTTCTCCACAAATATCACTTGGGAAACCGTGCAGAACACTAACGCCGGTGTGGATCTTGCTTTCTTCAACTCCCGTCTGAGTATAATGGGAGAGTGGTACGAGCGTAAAACGAAAGATGCCGTAGGGCCTGCATTACCCGTACCGGCTGTCTATGGAGCCAATGTGCCTAAAACGAACAATGCCGAACTGCGTACACGCGGTTGGGAGTTGGAAGCAAGCTGGACCGATCGCATCGGTAAAGACTGGAGCTATGAATTGTATGTCACCTTGAGCGATTTCAAATCAATCATTACTAAATACGACAGCCCTAACAAAGAATTATCCAAATACTATAAAGGCAAGGATTTAGGAGATATCTGGGGATTACGTGTGATTGGAATTGCGAAAAACGATCAGGAAATGGCCGATCATATAGCTCAGCACGACCAAACAGCCATCGGCAACTCATTATGGGGAGGAGGCGACTTCATGTATGCCAATCTGGACGACAATCCCGCCATCACCAAAGGCTCTGAGACTGTAGACTCTCATGGCGACTTAACGGTAATCGGAAATTCTACTCCCCGTTATTCGTATGGTATCCGCGGCACACTCCGCTGGAAATACCTGGACTTCAGTTGCTTCTTCCAGGGTGTGGGCAAGAGAGACGTTTTTCTCGATTCACCGAGTTTCTTTGGTGTGTCAGGCGCTTGGCAGCGTTCCATCTACAAGGAGCACATGGATTATTTCCGCTATGCGAATCATCCGCTGGGAGCCAATACCGATGCTTATTATGCACGTATCCGTACCGACAGGAATAACTCCCAGTGCAACGACCATTATCTGCAGGACGCTTCCTATCTGCGCCTGAGGAATGTTACTTTGGGTTATACGCTTCCGCAACTTGCTTCTATAAAGAAATATATAAAGAAATTGCGCATATACGTTTCTGCTGAAAACCTGCTGACATTCACGAACCTGATGATTCTTGATCCGGAAGCGCTCGGTTCGTCGGCACAGGCTTACGGTATCGGTAAAACTTATCCGATGTACCGCACTTTCTCCGTAGGAGTCAATGTAATGTTCTAAATAAATATAATGAAAAAGAATATGAAAAAATATATAACCTTGTTTCTAGTGATGGGAGGTTTCCTGCTGTCTTCCTGCGAGGATTTCCTGCAAAGAGAACCTCTTGACTTCGGTAATGAAAATATATTTCTGAAGTCGACAAAAGATATGGCATATTTTGCCAATACATTCTATTCCTTATTTCCCAGTAACAAATCATACATGAACGGAGGTCCTTACAGGGATGATGAAAACAGTGATAACCAGACCTCCTTCTGGTCCAACAGTAACTTTTATCCGGGAGTAAAGGAAGTTCCTAAGTTGGGCGACAACAGTGCATGGAAATTCACTACAATCCGCCAATGCAACTATTTCATCAACCTGATTCGGGAAAGAATAAG
>USSR01000272.1 GCA_900557355.1 uncultured Bacteroides sp. | reverse complement strand
CTCCGGCTGCCCATACCGGCTGCCAATAAGAATAAAGTTGGTTTCATATTTAGTTATTATTTAAAAAGGTTAGTGTATCCTTGTTTTGATTACGGAGGCAAAATTACAAAAAATAAAGTCAAGAAAGGTAGACAATTGGTTCATATTTTAGTCCTATTGTACAATTCTTATTGTTAGAATGGATAACCGATAGCAAAATGCCATGCCATACCGTCCTTGAATTTCGGTATATTATAATATCCCTTCTTTCCTGTTTCATACGGATCATGCAGCGCCACACCCCAATCCAGCCGGAATACAAGGAAGTCCAGATCGTAGCGCAAACCGGCACCTGTGCCCAAAGCAATCTGTTTCGGGAAATTCTTCAACGTCAACTGTCCATTGGGACGGTCCACATCTTTACGCATCAGCCAGACATTACCTGCATCAAGAAAAATAGCTCCGTGCAGATCACCGAGAATTCGAAAACGGTATTCCACATCCGCTTCCATACGGATATCCCCCACATGGTTGATATAAGAATACTTTTTCTCTTTATCGGGCGGGTAGCCACCGGGACCAATGCTACGTGCGGAATAAGCACGGATACTGTTAGCACCACCTATATAGAACTGTTCGGTATAAGGTGCAGTCGTCGCATTTCCATAAGACCAAATAACTCCTCCTGCAATACGGGAAGCAATCATCTGGTTCTTGTCTATCTGGTAATGATAGCGAAACTCTGAGTTTAGCTTCAAAAACTGTGCAAAAGGTACACCCAACAATTTCTTGTCTTGCTTGCCGAACGACTGTCCGAATGCCTTGTAAATCAAGGAAGTCAGGTTACCGGCAGAACCAACTGTCGTCTGCCACCAGATAGGATTGCGCTTGCCGCGTACAGAGGCATTATCGAAAGTATAAGTATATTCCATCTTGGGAATAAACTGATTACGAAGACTGACGTAGAGGGCAGGATTCTGAGCTTGTATCTCCTCGAAAGCTGCCGTAGGGTTACGAAGTACATTGAACGTCAATTGGAAAGGCGTAATGCTATGCTTCCGCGTAGGTACAGGCTGAAAGTCATAGGTAACATTGCCGCCGAAGGCAAGCATCTTGTAATACTTGGCACGGTTCATCTGATCTATATAGACGCGAAAGGTAGTAGAAGCGGGAAAGTCATACTCCTTATCTCCCATACGAGGGAAAACAATGCGTGGAAAGGTGAGTGCGGAAGATAGCCCCAACTCATAACTGTTCATCAGCGAACTGCTATTCTTACCCGTCTGCCACTCATAGGAGCCGTTTACCTTCACATTCCAGGTTTCGCCACCGCCGAAGACGTTATTCTTCGTTACGGTAAAAGCAGCACCAGGACCTGTCTGGTTGTTACTCTTCATGGTAACGTTGAAGTCAAACTCAGCATCATAAGGTTTATCCAGCATGGCACGTATATTCACATCAAGAGTATCTGAGACAAGTGCTGTATCACGGGGAGTATACTGCATTTCCAAATACCGGAAGATGCCCACACTTGCCAGACGTTCCTGAATACGGGTCTGACGATACTGGCTGTACAGTTTATCCGGACGGCGACGCATACCTCCCTTATCCAACTCCTGCCGCTTCCTCTGATATCCCTGATAATGCAACCAGCGGTAAAGCATATTGGGACGTATTTTCAGTTTATTGTAATAGTGTATCCAGAAGTTCTTGTAATAAAGACTGTCATTCGGCACCTGCCCTTGCGGACCATGAAGGTAAAAGTTTGTATTTCCCACAAAGAAAGGACGTTCAGCATCTTTACGCATACCAGGAACCGGGATCATACGCAAACTGACATGCCCACCGGGAACAAGCGTTGTGTCTGCCTGATAAGTAAGATAGTCGGGACGGAAATAATAATACCCCATATTACGCAGCAAGCCACTGATACGGGTACGTTCACCATCGAGGTCGGTAACATTAAACTGTTCGCCCGGGCTGATGAGGGAACGGCGACGCCCCAGATTAATGATGCGCATAGTGGTATCATTGAAGCCGCGATAATAGACGGTATCGATGAAATATGGATTACGCATATCAACGGTATATTGCAGCTTGGCTTTCAGGCTGTCTTTAGGATTCACAAAAGTTTGATAACTTACCGTACCGTTAAAGTAACCGTAATCGTGCAGGATATTCGTTGCCACTTTCTGACGAACGTCCGGATTGACAGAAGATATAAATACAGGAGTAGCCGCAAAGCGATTGAATATCCACTTTCCAAAGCCATGATTATACTTTGCGAAACCATTGTATATCCACAATCCAATCGGAAAAGGAATACGATACTGGGAGCTACCTAACAAAGAGTTATTAGGGGCTTTAGCAAGGGCCGCCTCTACTTCCTCCATCGCCGTTTCACCGACCGGGGTTACGGAGCGATTTTCCACTATCATCGGCTTCTGACCGGTGTAAAGCACTTCGCCTTCGGGCAAGTGCTTGGTAGTGGAGCAGGCTGCCAGAAGCAGAAAAGCTATGAGAGTATATAAAAGTTTCTTCATTTTTTAGAGTTTATGTATGCGAATGAGTAATTATTCACTCACCGGTTCAACTTTCTTCTTCCTGAATATGAACAGTTCGCTCAACTTATCCATTTTCCGGCGGAGCACAAGGCCTACGCCCGTCTCGGTAATTTCACCATCGAGCACGCTTTCATAGTTCTTGTTGTGGAATACACGTACATAGCGTGTTCCACTATTGTCCAGACGATATTCCAGAGAAATATTATCAATGAACGACTCCACATCATTCGTGGCATTGGCACCACTGGATACCTTTCCGCCAATAATAATCTGTACACGGTCGTTGAAAAAACGCTGCGAGTAGCGAAAACTATAGTCCGTCTGCTTATCACCCGTTTCAGCAGCGGTGCGGTCTTCTATACCGACGCTGAGGGAGGCATTTTTCAGGTTTCCGGTCAGCGCATTGATCTGGCTTTGAAGCACACTGTTCAAGGCAGAACCCATTGTCAGGCCACCGCCTTTTCCAGTATTGTAGAGATACATACCTGTAGCAAGCATGGTAATGGCCTGTTTACTGCGTTCATCCGCACTCATACCTGCCAGTTCGCCTTGCACGGTGGCATCGTCAGGCGCACTCAGGTTGAAACTCAGGTCGGGGTTCTCCAGACTATTCTTGATGCTGATGGAAACGTCGAAGTTCACCATGCGTGAACCGCTTCCACCGTCACCATCCGCCACCGAAGCACGGACACGCTCCGTAGCGGTCAGGTTCAGTTTGGGATTCATCGGATTGCCCGTCCAGTCCACATAACTGCCGTTGGTGAACTGAAATTCCTTCAGAGGAATGACGGGCAGGGCATATTTCATCATACCACCAATCAAGGTATAACGACCGGACAAGGTAAGGTCGCCTTGCGGAGTATATTGGAGATTCAGGTCGCCTCCGCCTTCCAGTTCCACACGGCTGCTACGGTCGGGACTGAGGTCAGCCCTCAAGCGCACAGCATCATCTATGTGCACGGACATCAGCATATCCATACCACCAAGGGACATAGTGGGCACTTCCGTCTGCTGTACCGAAGTGGTGTCCGTGAAGGAAGTGAATTTCACAAGCTCACCCAAACGGTCTTCCACCGTCAGCGGCGAATCGGTCAGCACGTAGGTTACATCCGTATTTCCAAGCAAATTCATGTTTCCACGCATAGTCAGCCCATCCAGCGGACCGCGCACGGTAGCATTCAGGTCTACAAAGATTTTACCGTAGAGCATGCTTTCCTTGGTACGGGGCGCGTCGAGTAATGTATAGTTCTGTGCACGTAGGTTCAGGTTCGCCGTTGGCCTGTCCATATTACGGAAGTCCACGTTACCATCTATCGTGAAGGGATTTCGGCTGGTGGTGTAGATAGCGAACTTATTGAAGATGAGTTTATTGTTTTCTATCTTCAGCGGGCGGTTATCAAACCAATATCGTGCGCCGGCCTGACGTGCATAGATAGATACGCTATCCAACGAGAGGTCACCACTCAATTGCGGTTTCTCCATGGCACCATTGATGTTGAGCCCACCGTCGATGTCACCGGTTAAAGTAATCATACGGTCGGGGACGAAAGCATTGGCAAGGGAGAGCGGGAAATGCTCGAAGGTGGTGTTTACATCCAAGGAATCGCGTCCATTCTTCTGTGTCAGCACGGCATCGGCAGTCAGTACCTCCTGGTCTCCCGACCGGAAATAGGCGTTCAGATAGTGCGTGCCTTTATCACCCGGAAGCCATGTAGCACCTAGTCCGATATTACCTACCAGCTGGCGTTCGTAAGTCAGCTTTTCCACATCGGCCTCAGCGGAGACTTGCAGTGAAGTTGCCGTCTGTATATAGTTTGCTTCCGCAGAGAAAAGTCCCGTGATACGGGGCATATAAGGCAGAATGCCGCTTAGTTTATCCAAGCGGAAACGAATTAATTCCAGATTGATATTCTGTAAGGAAACGGTGTCAGACCGGTCGGACTGCATACGGAAGCATAGTCCGTCCTCACTGTCCATATCGACATTAGCGTAGACGCGCATATTCTTGTGCAGATAAATCCAATCGCTGTTATCTACAAAGTGAAACTTCTGGTAAGCAATGATAGGCTCAGCAGGTGTCAGGCGGAAAGCAATACCATTCCCCCTACCCCGCCCCTCTATCAAAGGACGGGCATTGATACCCAGATCGAGTCCGGTATCTCCCTTCGCATCCACATAATTCAGGGTCAGTTCGGCATCTTCATTACGGATTTCACCCGTCAGTGTACTGCGGAAGACAAACTGCGGGTTCTTCGGACCATTTATGACACCACCCTGCAACTTCATGCGTGCAGTGTCCTGGCTGATGGCAAAGAAAATGGTATCCAGTTGCAAGGAGTCCATGCGCAGACCATGTATAGCAGTGCGTCCGTTGATACCACGTCGGGGCGTAGTGCCGAAACGCAATATAAAGTCATCAAAAGAAATATCCTTGGTTGCCAGGAAATAACTGACAGGGTTCTGCTTACCGGCTTTCAGTTGCATACCGGCTGAGGGCAGTGCTTTCCGTAATTCTGCATGATCGAGTTGCTTCAATTCTATCTGCCGGGTAAGAAGTGTGGCAAAGGCAGTGCCCTGATCCATCAGTTTCTGCAAGGTACTGCGGGCACGGAACTGAAAGTCGAGGTCGCCTGCATCCATGTTCATCTTGATAGAGTCATGGCGTGCCTCGGCACCGAGAGTGAAAGCGAAAGGATGCTTCAATGGTTTAGGAGAAATACCTAACTCATGTAGACCGACATTCTCCACATTCATAGCCATCTTACCATCCAGGTATTTACGGTCAAGACGCATATCTGCATCCGCCTGCATCTTCAGCAGGGCATTGTCGCTCGTCATGTGTACAGTGGCAAGAGCGGATTTCAATCCGGCTGTCAGGTCAATGCCGGAAATATTCCAGTGTCCGTATTGTAATTCACCGAGAGAAGCTTGCACAGCAGCCACAGTGCGATGGTTGGCTGGATCAAATCCTTTTCCTTTGGCGGCAACCTTGGCCGAAAGGGTATAGATAGAATCTTTAGGCAGGAAATGGTGCACTTGCAGGGCATCTACATGAAGGTCTGCCTGATAGGCTTCGGTAGAAGTATTGTAACGAGCCAGCAGATTCAACAGCCCTTCGCGCTCTTTCAATTTCAGGCTGGCATCATAATTGGGGCCATCCAAACCAAGTCGCGCAGCAAGGTGCATACTGTCCGGCACAACTATAGAACCATCGGGGGTGACACCAGTCAATCCGGTAAGGAAATTCAGGTTCTGTGTCCGGATATCAAAGTCAATGCTTCCATTGCGCGTCAAACTGTCGGTGAGGTTCCAAATCTCACCACCACCATTCAAGGTGAAAGCACCCGGCAGGTCGATATTGAAGCGGGAAATCTGCATCTGCTTGAAGTTACCTTCCGTACCGGCACGGATAGTAAGGGGACGGAAAGGATACGCCTCCTTAAATGTGTCAGGCAAATCACCTGCAAAGAGCATTACATCCTGCTTGCCGATGCGGGCATTGAAACGGGCAGAGAGTCGTCCGGAAGTGGGAATTTCTACCAATTCCCAATAAGTCTGGGCGATGAAATCCATTTCACTGTGTGGGGTAAGCAATTTTAAAGAAGGCACCTGAATAACAGTGGAATCAGCAAATACCCGTCCCGTCAGTGAAGTGATGCTCAGCCCGGAACGTTCGTTCATGGAGAATTCCCGGATAACAGCATTGATATTCCGTCCATGATAAAGCACGGAGTCCACCCCAATGCGAATATCCCGCAAGGCGATGTGCGAAGCATCGAAGCCCGAGGCAGGTTTCACACCGATGCTATCGGTAGCCGCAAGACTATCGGTATCTATCAAGTTATTAATAGCACTGAGCAATTGGCTACCCGTATCATAGTTTACTGTAGTACTGCTCAATTCAAATTTCTTCAGACCGTACATCTGTCCGCCCAGGTCAGCAACCGCATCATCCACCTCTGCATCACCCAGACGGGCAGCAAGACGCATGGAATCCAGCGGCATTTGCAAATCAACAGAAACGTTCTTCAATGCTAACTTGTGTAAAGCCACTTTCCAGTTAAGGGCGGTAGTCGTGGTATCCGGTTCGGTAGTGGTAGTGTCGTTCATCACAACAAGCATATGAGTATCACTCAGCTCCACACGGTTGATGACAGCATCTTCTTTCTTCAGGTCTACACCATGGCTTTCAAGAAAGAAACGCCCCAGCACACCACGTATGCGGATACCCTCTATCAAATCGGCAGAGTTCAGGAAAACTCCGTTCCCAGTAACCTCGTCCACTTCTACTTGTCCGCGTATCAGCGGCCATGCCTGCACGCGCACGTTCAGGCTTTCCAGTGTCAGTAGGGTATCGGAAACCTGTTTCACGGCAAGGGAGTCACCGAGAGCAGAAGGCATTTGTTTATCTGCCTGTATAGGCTGAATGACCTGCACACCGCGTACCAGCAAGTTCAGCGGAAAGCGGAGGTCGATGCGGTCAACAGATATATCCATACCCGTTGCTTCGGATGCAATGGCAGTGGCTTGCTTCCGTATCAGGCTCTGTACAGGAGGGATATAAAGCAATACCATCAGTACTACAAATAATATGATAGGGGTAAGTAGTATCCACATTACCCATTTCAACCATTTTCTTTTCATTAGGACGTCAATCGATAGTCAGTGTTTAAATCGTTACAAAGTAAACAAATTCTAACGACATTTGGTTGATGCAGAAGAGAAAAAGGCTATTTATTCCTCTACCTGTGCCACGACATCTTCAATCAGAGCGAGTACTGAGAAGGATTTCTCTTTTATCTTTTCACTGAATACTTGCCCGCGTGAGTCTTCAAGCTCTTTCAATAAAGCAACAAGTTCATCGGCTCCCAGTAAAGTAAACAGAGGAAGCATCTTATGCCCCATGGCAGCTATGCCATCTGTATCTTCAGCATCTAATGCCTGTCGCAAGCGATCAGCATTCAGACGTGTTTCTGTGACAAAACTTTCCAGAATAGATTTTGCCGCATCAGGATCATCACCTGAGAAAGCAGTGAGAGCAGAGAAATTTAATGCAGAAACAGGAACTGCTTCAGTTGCAATCCTATCCGTCTGTACAGCATCCATTTCTACATGATTCTGTGGAGTAACAAGACCTGTTTCTCTCTTTTCAATATCCAATTCTGCAAACAGTTCATTCACCATAAATGGTTTGTGCAAGCTTCCGGCAAAACCATGTTTCAGAAACTCTTCACGTTGCATATCACTACGGGCAGTCACAGCAATCACGGGTATAGTCTTAGCTTGCGGAATATTCGAAGCACGTAACAGGTTCAGTAAGTCGAAACCATTCATGGCGGGCATTTGCACATCGGTAAGCAATACATCGAAAGTATCGATACGGAGAGCTTCCAGTAATTCATCCAATTGCAGACAAGAAACAGAAGTGATGCCACTCTGTGCAAGCATAGCAGAAGTGAGAGTGAGTTGGATACGGTCGTCATCAATCAAGAGGATATGCAAAGCAGGAGTTTGAGCAGGTAAAGAGGATGAATTCGCATTATTCTGTTCATTCACCTCGGAAGTATCATTCAAAGCCACCGGATACAAAGGTACCCGCAACGTAAACGTACTCCCCTTTCCAAGTACACTATCCACTTCGATACGTCCTTCAAGTAGTTGCACCAGCATACGGACAATAGATAATCCCAAGCCGAATCCTTCCTCTCCCTGTGCTCCCGGCAAACGGGTAAACTCCTGGAAGATGCGTTCACGGTCACCGGGTTCCATTCCCTTTCCCGTATCGATAACAGAAAGTTTCAAGTGATTTCCGGAGAAAACCGAATCACCCTTCGGCACAAAACTGGCAGTCAGTGTAATGCCACCTTCCGAAGTGAACTTCACTGCATTGGAAAGCAAGTTATTGACAATCTGGCGCAAGCGTAAAGGGTCACTGATGAAGGTTCCTTTCAGTTCGGGGTCTATCTCACATTTCAAAGACAATCCTTTGGCAGAAGTCAACGGTTCAAAGCTGACGTATATTTCTTCCAGCAGGCGTGCAGGATGGAAAGTAACACGGTTTATCTCAGCTTTGTGCAAGTCGAGGCGATGAAAATCGAGCAAATCGGTAACCTC